>NZ_CP060719.1:300000-495000 GCF_014396975.1 Thermomonas carbonis | reverse complement strand
CACAAGTGACCTGCATTCAGAGAACGGTGGCCCGAGAGGGGTGCCGTGTCCCGTGACACACGGGGCCTTAGCTCAGCTGGGAGAGCACCTGCTTTGCAAGCAGGGGGTCGTCGGTTCGATCCCGACAGGCTCCACCATCTGGCGACGACACATTGGGTCTGTAGCTCAGGTGGTTAGAGCGCGCCCCTGATAAGGGCGAGGCCGGTGGTTCGAGTCCTCCCAGACCCACCACGATGTATCTCTGAATGACTGCGCACACACACTTTGAGATGCCCTGGCGTTGAGGCTGGGGCATGTTCTTTGAAAATCGGGAAGAAGAGTCAAACGAGCGTTTGAGACGCAAGTCTTGCAACGTGTCGAGGCTGAGGCGAGATGGCGAAAGCCATCTTTATCAAGTGATAAGTCGTACCGTTCGCTGGTATGCGTGTCATTCCGAGGCAACTTGGGGTGATATGGTCAAGCGAATAAGCGCACATGGTGGATGCCTTGGCGGTCAGAGGCGATGAAGGACGTGACAGCCTGCGAAAAGCGTCGGGGAGCTGGCAATAAGCTTTGATCCGGCGATGTCCGAATGGGGAAACCCACCCGCAAGGGTATTGCATGGTGAATACATAGCCATGCAAGGCGAACGCGGTGAACTGAAATATCTAAGTAACCGTAGGAAAAGAAATCAACCGAGATTCCGTCAGTAGCGACGAGCGAACGCGGACTAGCCCAAAAGTCGATCTTGTTCTAGCAAAACACTCTGGAAAGTGTGGCCATAGCGGGTGACAGCCCCGTATGCGAAAGGGCCTGATCGATGAAAATGAGTAGGGCGGGGCACGTGAAACCCTGTCTGAACATGGGGGGACCATCCTCCAAGGCTAAATACTCCTGACCGACCGATAGTGAACCAGTACCGTGAGGGAAAGGCGAAAAGAACCCTGGTGAAGGGAGTGAAATAGACCCTGAAACCGTGTGCGTACAAGCAGTCGGAGCCCTTCGGGGTGACGGCGTACCTTTTGTATAATGGGTCAGCGACTTACTGTTCGTGGCGAGCTTAACCGTATAGGGGAGGCGAAGGGAAACCGAGTCTGATAAGGGCGCATAGTCGCGGGCAGTAGACCCGAAACCGGGTGATCTAGTCATGGCCAGGGTGAAGGTTGAGTAACATCAACTGGAGGCCCGAACCCACGTCTGTTGCAAAAGACGGGGATGAGCTGTGATTAGGAGTGAAAAGCTAATCGAACCCGGAGATAGCTGGTTCTCCTCGAAAGCTATTTAGGTAGCGCCTCGGACGAATCCTGCTGGGGGTAGAGCACTGTTATGGCTAGGGGGTCATTGCGACTTACCAAACCATTGCAAACTCCGAATACCAGCACGGACTATCCGGGAGACACACGGCGGGTGCTAACGTCCGTCGTGAAAAGGGAAACAACCCAGACCCACAGCTAAGGTCCCAAATTACTGCTAAGTGGAAAACCATGTGGAAAGGCACAGACAGCCAGGAGGTTGGCTTAGAAGCAGCCACCCTTTAAAGAAAGCGTAATAGCTCACTGGTCGAGTCGGTCTGCGGGGAAGATTTAACGGGGCTAAGCAGTAAACCGAAGCTTGGGGTGTGCACATTTATGTGTACGCGGTAGAGGAGCGTTCCGTACGCCGTTGAAGGTGGATTGAGAAGTCTGCTGGAGGTATCGGAAGTGCGAATGCTGACATGAGTAACGATAATGCGGGTGAAAAGCCCGCACGCCGAAAGCCCAAGGTTTCCTTGCGCAACGTTAATCGACGCAGGGTGAGTCGGCCCCTAAGGCGAGGCAGAAATGCGTAGTCGATGGGAAGCTGGTTAATATTCCAGCACCTCGCGTAAGTGCGATGGGAGGACGGAGAAGGTTAGGTGAGCCGGGCGTTGGTTGTCCCGGTGAGAGGACTGAGGTGGTGCCCTTAGGCAAATCCGGGGGTGCAACATTGAGGTCAAGGACGAGTCCAATAGGATTAAGTCACCGATATCACGCTTCCAGGAAAAGTCCCTAAGCTTCAGCTTACGCAGACCGTACCGTAAACCGACACAGGTGGGCAGGATGAGAATTCTCAGGCGCTTGAGAGAACTCGGGTGAAGGAACTAGGCAAAATAGCACCGTAACTTCGGGAGAAGGTGCGCCGACCATGGTGAATAGCTGAGGTCGGCCGAAGTGACCAGGCCGCTGCGACTGTTTATCAAAAACACAGCACTCTGCAAACACGAAAGTGGACGTATAGGGTGTGACGCCTGCCCGGTGCCGGAAGGTTAATTGATGGGGTCAGCCGCAAGGCGAAGCTCTTGATCGAAGCCCCGGTAAACGGCGGCCGTAACTATAACGGTCCTAAGGTAGCGAAATTCCTTGTCGGGTAAGTTCCGACCTGCACGAATGGCGTAACGACAGCGGCGCTGTCTCCACCCGAGACTCAGTGAAATTGAAATCGCTGTGAAGATGCAGCGTTCCCGCGGCAAGACGGAAAGACCCCGTGAACCTTTACTATAGCTTTACACTGAACGTTGAGTTCGTCTGTGTAGGATAGGTGGGAGGCTGTGAAACCCTGGCGCTAGCCGGGGTGGAGCCAACCTTGAAATACCACCCTGATGTGCTTGACGTTCTAACCTGGGCCCGTAATCCGGGTCGGGGACCGTGTATGGTGGGTAGTTTGACTGGGGCGGTCTCCTCCCAAAGTGTAACGGAGGAGCTCGAAGGTACGCTCAGCGCGGTCGGACATCGCGCACTGTGTGCAAAGGCATAAGCGTGCTTGACTGCAAGATCGACGGATCAAGCAGGTAGGAAACTAGGACTTAGTGATCCGGTGGTTCTGTATGGAAGGGCCATCGCTCAACGGATAAAAGGTACTCCGGGGATAACAGGCTGATACCGCCCAAGAGTTCATATCGACGGCGGTGTTTGGCACCTCGATGTCGGCTCATCACATCCTGGGGCTGTAGTCGGTCCCAAGGGTATGGCTGTTCGCCATTTAAAGTGGTACGCGAGCTGGGTTCAGAACGTCGTGAGACAGTTCGGTCCCTATCTGTCGTGGGCGTTGGAGATTTGAGAGGGGCTGCTCCTAGTACGAGAGGACCGGAGTGGACGAACCCCTGGTGTTCCGGTTGTCACGCCAGTGGCATTGCCGGGTAGCTACGTTCGGAAGCGATAACCGCTGAAAGCATCTAAGCGGGAAGCGCGCCTCAAGATGAGATCTCCCGGGACACAAGTCCCCTAAAGGAACCATCAAGACCAGGTGGTTGATAGGCAGGGTGTGTAAGCGCAGTAATGTGTTGAGCTTACCTGTACTAATGATCCGTGTGGCTTGACCATATCACCTCAAGTTTCTTCGTTTAGTCGAATGAAACCCTTGGCCTCAACACGTTGATGGCTTGCAACAAACGCTCGTCACTCTTCTTCCCACCCTCTGAGAGCGTGGCGCTACTTCATCCGAAGCCGGCGACCCTCCACCCTCTCCCTGGTGACAAAAGCGCTGTGGTACCACCCGATCCCATCCCGAACTCGGAAGTGAAACACAGCTGCGCCGATGGTAGTGTGGCTCAAGCCATGCAAGAGTAGGTCATCGCCAGGGTCTTTACCCTAAACCCCGCTTCAGTCGAAGCGGGGTTTTTCTTTGGACAAACCAAAGAAAAACTTAATCAACCTCGCCAGCCAAGGCTGGGAAATTGATTCGAATTCATTGAAGTTGATGCTCAGAACAGCGCCGCCTGCGGCGAGATCGGAGCCGGATCGATAACGCTCCAGCCGCCGGCACCGGATGGGCGATGCCGCTTCGCATCGCGTTCGCGATGGGTTTTCTCCGCCAGCACCTTGAACTGGTTCATCCGCACCTGCAGCAGGTCGGCTGCATTGGTGGGGGACTGCTCGATGCCGTGCAGGCCGGCTTCTTCTTCCAGCGCCGGCTTCGGAATCTGCTGGAACGGGATCCGCATCGGGGCGGCGTTGCGGTCGACCGCCTTGGCCATCGAGCCGAGGTACAGCGCGCTGTTGCCGTACTTGCGGTTCACACGGTCCAGCAGGGCGCTGGCGGCGTGCGCCTGCCGACGGTCGGCCATCAGCTCGCCGCAGGTGGCGGTGCGCGGCAAGAGACCGACGAGCGTGACCGCCACCGACAAAGGCGGATGCCGTTTCTGGTTCCAGCGACCGTCCGTCGCTGCACGCTCAAGGCCCTGCAGGTGGCGGCCCAGCAGGTGCAGCAACGCTGGCGTATCGTCCAGCGGGGCGAAGCGCAGGTCGCGCTCGAAGCGGGCGTCCATGCCGACGAAGCGGATGCGAATCGCCATCCCGCCGGCCAGCAGTTCCTCGTCGCGCAGCCGCATTGCCGCCTTGGCCAGCAACTTGAACAGCACGGAGCGCATCCCGGAGACATTGCGTAGGTCGGGCCCAAGCACGTGCGAATGTCCGACCGAAGCACGTGCGGTTTCGCGTTCCGGAAGCTCGTACCCGCGCAGCTGCAGCCAGAAGCGTTCGCCTTCGATGCTGCCCCAGGCACGGCGCAACTGGTCGCGCGAGGCACCGCACAACCGCTGGACCGTGCCGATGCCGGCGCGCACCAGACGCGCTTCCATCGAGGGGCCGATGCCGCACAGGTCGCGCAGCGACAGTCCGTGCAAGGCGTTCGGCAGGTCGCTTTCCTCGATGACGGTCAGCCCGTCCGGTTTGTCCATGTCGGACGCGGTCTTGGCCAGGAACTTGTTCGGGGCGATGCCGATCGAGCAGCTCAGGGTGTCGCCGAAGCCGATATCGCGCAGGGCCTGCTTGATGTTGCGGGCGATGGCCGTGGCATTGCCGCGTTGCCGTTCGCGGCCGATCAGCCAGCACGGCACTTCGTCCACGGATGCCGCCTTGCCGTGCGGGATGCAGGTGGCGATCGCCGCCAGGAACTGGTGATGCACGCGCACGTAGCGGGCCGGGCGCGCGAGTTGCAGGGCTATGTCGGGACAGCGCTCCAGCGCTTCGGCGACGCCGGTCCCGGTCTTGATGCCGAAATCGCGCTTGGCTTCCTTGCTGGCGGCGATGCAGCAGGTCGTGGTGCTGGCGACCGGGATCACCGCGACCGGCCGGCCGCGCAGGCTCGGGTCGTCATGCTGCTCCACCGAAGCGAAGAACGAGTCGAAGTCGACGAACAGGCAACGCAGGGTCATGGCGAGGTCCACTTGGGAAAGCAGTGTCGATCCGCAACGTCTCCGAAGGCGTTGCGAAACTTCACGATTCCACTAACGGTGCAGGCTGGCGGTCTCGCCAGTGGAGATTCGCGCCACGACGAGCATGCGCTCAGTGGCCGACCAGCAGAAACCCCAGCCACCAGCGTTCGGTACCGTCGTCCACCCGCAACACCAGCCTGAAATCGATGGGGCTGCGAAGCCAGCGGCGACTGATGTAGCCGGCCGTGCCATCGGCGAGGCTGACCCGCGCCCAGTCCGGCGTCGGCACGCTGCGGGGATCATCGCTTGCCGTCAGCATGGATTGATGTCGACGGGCAAGCCCGTGCAAAACACGCAGGGCGCGCAGCATTCGTCGCCGTGGTCGAACCTGCGCGATATTCCGGGCAAGGCGAGAATCTCTTGCAGCGTCGACCACAGCCGCTGTCGCGGCGTTCCAGGCTGCCTGGAATTCGCTGCCGCCGAAATCAAGCTTGGTTTCCGGACGGACCTTGGTGAGCAGGGCCGCCATGTCGCGCCGCGCGACGATGCCGCGCAGCTCAGCCTTTGGCGCGAAGCAGTGCGGGCGGCAAGTGCTCCACGGACGGACGCATGACCGGGTCGGCGGGCATGCCAGCGACGGCACTCGTGACCATGCTGCACGCGAGGATGGCGGCAAGGAGGAAGCGCATCGCTAGATTCAGTGCGCGACGCCCGGGGCGTGCAGGCTCAGAGCACGATCGGCGGTTCAGCGCCGACGATCACCACGTCGGCGGGGCGGCGTGCGAACAGGCCCACGCTGACAACGCCGGGCAACTGGTTGAGTTCGCGTTCGATGCCCACCGGATCGACGATCGACAGGTTGTGGATGTCGAGGATCACGTTGCCGTTGTCGGTGACGATGCCGTCGCGCCAGACCGGCTGGCCGCCGGTGGTGCGCAGGATCTCGCGGGCGACCAGGCTGCGCGCCATCGGAATCACCTCCACCGGCAACGGGAACTTGCCGAGGATCGGCACCTGCTTGCTCGCATCGATGATGCAGACGAAGGTCTTGCTGGCCTCGGCGATGATCTTCTCGCGGGTCAGCGCCGCGCCACCGCCCTTGATCAGGCGCTTATGCGGATCGCATTCGTCGGCGCCGTCCACGTACAGCGAGAGCGTGCCGGCGGTGTTGAGGTCGATCACTTCGATGCCATGCAATTTCAGCCGCGCGGTGCTCTGCTCGGAGCTGGAAACCGCTCCGGCGATGCGGTCGCGCCAAGGCGCCAGTGCATCGATGAAATAGGCCACGGTCGAACCGGTGCCGACGCCGACGATCATGCCGTCCTCGACGTAATCGATCGCCTTCACCGCGGCCAGTCGCTTCGCTTCGCTCATCGCATCATTCCAGTGAAAGCAGCAATTTCCATTGCGCGGAGGTAACGGGAAACACAGACAGCCGGCTGCCCTTCGCGGTCAACGCGAAGCCTTCGCCGAGTTGGTCGGTGTGACGCTTGATCTCTTCAAGCGGGATCAGCCGCTTGAGCTTGCGTTCGAAGCCGACGTCGACCAAGAACCAGCGCGGTTGCTCGCGGGTGGCCTTCTCGTCGAAGTATTTCGATGCGGCATCGAACTGGGTCTCGTCCGGGTAGGCCGCACTGGCCACCTTCGCGATACCGGCGATGCCGGGCACCTTGCAGTTTGAGTGATAGATCATCACCCCGTCGCCTTCGCGCATGCCGTCGCGCATGAAGTTGCGCGCCTGGTAGTTGCGCACGCCGTTCCAGGGCTCGGTGCCGACGCGCTCCAGGTCGTCGATGCCGAAGGCGTCCGGCTCGGACTTCATCATCCAGTAGCGCCTGGGCTTGCTCACGCGATGTCCTCGGAGAAATGGGCAGTGGCTTCGCTGCACACCGCGTCCAGGCGAACGTCCCATGGCTGCATCGGGATGGCATCGCATTGCTGGACGGCGAACGCGGCACCGACAAACAGCGGCGGCGCTCGTCGCGCATGCCTGAACGCGAGACTGCGATCGTACCAACCGCCGCCCATCCCCAATCGATTGCAGCGTGCGTCGAAGCCGACCAGCGGCAGCACCAGCATGGCCATGTCGCTGGCGGGCAATGCGGTGTCGGGATCGATGTCGGGTTCGGGGATACCGAAGCGGTTGGTCACCAGCGGATCACCCGCGCGCCACGGCGCAAACCGCAGCGATTCGTCGGCATGCAGCAGAGGCAGGCAATACGTAAGCGCTGGCGGCAGGCGCAACTGGAACACGTGCAAGCCGATTTCGCCGTCCATCGCCCAGTAGCCGGCGACGTGTCCAGACGATGGCAGGAGCGGCAGGGCGAGCAAACGATTCGCCAGCGATTCGGCAGCGGCGATGCGTGTCGCAGCGGGCAGGTCGCGCCGGCGTTGGCGGAGCTCGCGGCGCAGCACGGCGCGGTCGGGGGCGGAACTCACGCGGGAGGCAAACCGTGCTGCGAAGAGGGGTGGTGCGTTACGGAGAAGGGTCTCCGCCGTGGCGATGCATGCGAAACGACCTTGAACCCGGGGTTCAAGTGGGAACGCGTGGCGGCCATCGGGCTTCCCGCTCTAGGCGGACTTGCACGCCCGGCAACCAGTACGCCCCCGGTGTCGTTATTAAGGGACAAGGCGAATGTTGCGCACGCCGTCGCTCACGGCAGAGGACGTAACCAGTATAGGCAGGCGACGGATCGTGGCAAGCGCCATCGGTCGGCAGGTGCTGCGGGGATTCAGGCGTTCAGCTGTTCGACACGAGCAAGCCGTCGAGCCTGGCATTGGCGGCATCGATCAGCTTGAACAGGTCGTCGTCGCTGCGGACTTGGCCAACGGCCTCGCGCTGTTGCAGTTCATGCGCCAGATTGAGTGCGGTCAGCACGGCCAGGCGATCCGGGGCGACCATCTTGTTGCTGCCGCGCAACTCGCGCATGCGGGTGTCGAGCAGGCGCGCGGCCGAGGTCAGGCTCGCGCGTTCGGCCTCGGTGACGCCGACGGTGTATTCGCGATCCAGCACGCGAACGCTGACCGGCTCGCTCTTGCCGCTCTCGGGTGTGCTCACGTGTGCTGCTCCAGCGATTTCAGGCGGCTGATCATCGCCTCGACGCGGCTGCGCGCCTGTTCCTGCTTGGCCAGCAATTGCGCGCGTTCGGTGGCCATCTGCTCGTGTTGCTGGCGCAGGCTGCGGTTCTCGTCCTGCAGGCGTTGCATGCGCGTGGCCAGCAGGTCGATGCGCACCAGCAGCCGTTGCAGTTCGCCGTGCAGGTCGCGGTTGTCCATCCGGGCACCTTAGGGAGGCGATGCGGCGGGGTCAAGGCGCGCCGAGGCCGACACCACCTGCGGCGTGTTTTGCCAGTCCTGCAGGAAGCGCAGGCAGTCCAGCGAATTCAGCGGACCCGACAGCAGATAGCCTTGCACCATGTCGCAGCCGTGCTGCAGCAGGAAGCGTTGTTGCTCGGCGGTTTCGACGCCCTCGGCGACCACGCGCAGGCCGAGCGAATGCGCCATCGCGATGACGGTGGTGGTGATCGCCGCGTCCTCGCTGTCGCCGGGACGGCCGAGGTCATCGATGAAGGCCTTGTCGATCTTCAGCGTGGTGATCGGCAGCCGGCGCAGGTAGGCGAGCGAGGAATAGCCGGTGCCGAAATCGTCCACCGCGATCGACACACCCAATCGGCGGAAGGTCTGCAGGCGTTCGGTCGCGTGTTCGGCGTTCGCCATCAGCACGCTTTCGGTGAGTTCCAGTTCCAGTTGGTTGGCCGGGACGCCGGTTTCGCGCAGCACCTGCTGCACGGTCTGCGCCAGGTCGCTGCGCAGCAGTTGCACGGCCGACACGTTGACCGACATCAGCACATTGTCGATGCCGTCGCGACGCCAGTCGGCCAGGGTGTTGCAGGCTTCGCGCAGCACCCATTCGCCGATCGACACGATCAGCCCGCTTTCCTCGGCCAGCGGGATGAACTGACTGGGCGGGACGTCGCCATGCTCCGGGCTGTTCCAGCGCAGCAGCGCTTCGACCGCGCCGATCCGGCCATCGGCCAGCACCAGCTGCGGTTGGTAGACCAGGCGCAATTCGCCGCGTTCGACGACCTTGCGCAGCGCGGCGATCAGGGTGGCGCGCCTGCGGATATCACCATCCATTGCATCCGCGTAGCGCAGGAAGGTGCGCCGGCCGGCCGCCTTGGCCTGGTACATCGCGGTGTCGGCGTGCTTGAGCAGGTCGGTGGGCACCTGCGCGTGGTCGGGGAACAGGCTGATGCCGATCGACGGCGAGATCGCGATCTCGTGACGGTCGTCGAGACGCAGCGGTGCATCGAAGGCATCGATGATGCGTTGTGCGCAGCGTTCGGCCTCGTCGCCGCCGGAAAGATCTTCCAGCAGCACGGTGAATTCGTCGCCGCCGATGCGGGCGACGGTGTGGCCGTCGCCGACAACCTCCTGCAGGCGCTGCGCGGTGGCGCGCAGGATGCGGTCGCCGGTGGCGTGGCCCAGCGAATCGTTGATGTCCTTGAAGCGGTCCAGGTCGAGGAACAGCAGGGCCATGCGGCTGCCCTGGCGGCGCGCGCGGACGATCGCGCGGGACAGCCGCTCGGCCAGCAGGGTGCGGTTGGGCAGGTTGGTCAGGGTGTCGTAGTTGGCCAGGTAGCGCAGTTCCTGCTCGATCCGGCGGCGGTCGGTGATGTCGCTGGCCACCACCACGTACAGGCGCTTGCGGCTGCCCGGTTCGACGATCGCGTTGAACTGCACCGCGCACAGGAAATCGCGCCCGTCCTTGCGCTTCTGCCACATCTCGCCGCTCCAGCAGCCCTGCTGCTGCATCGCGTCGCGCGACTTTTCGTAGAAGGCCTCGTCCTGCTGGTCGCTGTTGATGATCGAGCCATCCTTGCCGATCACGTCCGCCGCTTCGTAGCCGCTCATGCGGGTGAAGGCGGGGTTGACCGCGACGAAGCGGAACTCGGCATCGACCACCGCCACCGATTCGGCCATGTTGTGCATGACCTCGTTGGCGATGCGGCGCTCGCGCTCTTTCTCGCGGATCGAGGTGACGTTGCGCGCGGTGCCGGCGATGCGGGTGACGTGGCCGATCTCGTTGCGAGCGATCGCACGGCCGCGCGCGCGCATCCATTGCCACTGGCCGCCTTCGCCCATGATCCGGTGTTCGGAGAGGAACATCTGGGTGCCGCCGGTGACGTACTCGCGCAGGCGATCCAGCACCAGCGGCAGGTCTTCCGGATGGATCTGGTGGTCCTTGTCCAGGTCGACCTGCACGGCGAGGTCGTCGCTGAGGTCGGGTTCGACCCGGGTGCGCTCCAGCTCGCGCTTTTCCAGGTCGTACTGCCAGTAGATCTCGTTGGACGCCCACAGCGACAGGCGCAGGCGTTGCTCGCGTTCGCGCATGGCGCGCAGGTGGTCGCGCTGTTCGCGTTCGCGCCGGCGATGCCCGGCGATCGCCATGCCGGCCATCGCCAGCACCAGCAATGCGACGAGCAGGGCGAGGACGTGGCTGGACGGCATGTCGAGCATCGAAGAGGACGCCGGCAGCGGCGCACCGGCGCCGGCCAAGCTTGATGGCGTGATGGCGCGAATCCCCATCCGGCCAGTGTAGGCACGGGCCGGCACTGGCAACAAGCCGGCCGGGGCATGGATTGCTAAACTGGGCGGCCCCGCACCAAGGCGCATCCCCGTGAGCGAAACCGAGCTGCCGGCCTGGACCGACGTGGCCAGCGCCGCCGACCAGCTGCAACTGGCCAGCACCCCGGCCGAACTGCATGGCGCGTTGTGCGGTTGGCTGGCGGCGGGTGGCGCGGACCAGCCCGGCTGGATCGCCACGGTAATGGCCGATCCCGACCTGCCGTCACCCGTGCCCGGCGATACGCTGGACCGGTTGCGCGCCGCCAGTGCGAAGCAATTGGGCGATGCGGATTTCGGCTTCGAACTGCTGCTGCCGGACGCTGACGACGTGCAGGTGCGTGCCGGCGGGCTGTTCGCCTGGTGCCGGTCCTTCCTGGGCGGCTTTGGGCTGGCGGTTGGCGACAAGGCCTTGTCGGAAGAAGGCCAGGAAGCGCTGGCCGACCTGGCCAACCTGGCCGCTGCGCGGATCGAGGAAGTGGATCCCGAGCAGGACGAGGAATCGCTGACCGAGATCGAGGAATACCTGCGCATGGCGGTCCTGCTGCTGCATGCGGATTGCGCGCTCGGGCCGCGCAGCCGGCAGCGCCTGCACTGAGGCGTGCAAGCGAATGACAGCGCCGACCACGAGCAGTCGCAAGGCGTTGGCGCGGCGCCGCAGGCAGTTGATGCAGGCGGCCGGCGACGGTTCGATCCTGATCCTGCCGGCCGCGCCAGAGCGCATCCGCAGCCGCGACACCCACTATCCCTATCGGCAGGATTCCGATTTCTGGTACCTGACTGGCTGCAACGAGCCCGATGCGGTGCTGGTGCTGGTGCCCGGTCGCAAGCATGGCGAGGCGATCCTGTTCTGCCGCGAACGCGACCCCGAACGCGAGGGCTGGGACGGACCGCGCCTCGGGCCTGACGGCGCGGTCGAACTGCTGGGCATGGACGATGCCTATCCGATCTCGGACATCGACGACATCCTTCCGGGCCTGCTCGAAGGGCGTCGCCGCGTGCATTACCACCTGGGCCGCGATGCCGACTTCGACCTCACCCTGATCGGCTGGCTCAACCGCGTGCGCGCGCAGGCCCGGCAGGGCGCGCAGCCGCCGCAGGAATTCCTCGAGCTCGGCCACCTGCTGGACGAGATGCGGCTGTTCAAGTCCGCCGACGAAATCAAGCTGATGCAGCGCGCCGCCGACATCAGCGTCGAGGCCCATCGCGCAGCGATGCGCGCGGCCCGCGCCGGCATCCACGAATACGAATTGCAGGCGGAACTGGAGCGCGTGTTCCGCATGCACGACGCGCAGCCGGCGTACGCCAGCATCGTCGGTGCCGGTGCCAATGCCTGCGTGCTGCATTACCGCGACAACAACGCGAAGTCGCGCGACGGCGAGCTGGTGCTGATCGACGCCGGCGCCGAATACCGCGGCTATGCGGCCGACATCACTCGCACGTTTCCGGTCAATGGCCGTTTCAGGAAGGAACAGCGCGCCCTGCACGACCTGGTCTGCGCCGCCCAGGCCGCCGCGTTGGCGCAGTCGCGACCCGGCGTGGCGTACGAAGCCGGGCATGACGCCGCAGTGGCCACGCTGACCGAAGGGCTGTTGTCGCTCGGGCTGCTGAAGGGCCGGCTGGAGACTGCGATCGAGCGTGGGGACTACAAGCGTTTCTACCGGCACAAGACCGGCCACTGGCTGGGCCTGGACGTCCACGACGTGGGCGAATACCGCATCGACGGCGAATCGCGCCTGCTCGAACCGGGAATGGTGTTCACCCTCGAGCCCGGGCTGTACATCCCGTCCGATGACGCGAGCGTGCCGGCGAAGTGGCGCGGAATCGGCATCCGCATCGAGGACGACGTGCTCATCACCGCCGACGGCCATCGCGTGCTGACCGCGGCGCTGGAGCGCAGTGCGGATGACGTGGAAGGGTTGATGGCGGGGTGATCTTCGCGATCGTCATTCCCCAGGCGGGGTGCAGTCGCCGTGCGGGAGACCTCAGGCGCCCGCAAACGCCTCGCGCGTCAGGTTGATCGGCGCGGCTTCGGTGCAGGCCACATCGTCTTCGATGCGGATGCCGCCGTAAGGCTTGAACGCGTCCACGCGGTTCCAGTCCACCGCATCGGCCAGGCCCTTCTGCTTCAACTCGTCCAGCAGCATGTCGATGAAGTACAGGCCAGGCTCGATGGTGACCACCATGCCCGGCTCCAGTACGCGGGTCAGGCGCAGGTAGGGATGGCCTTCCGGCTTGGAAATCGTGCCGCCACTGTCGCTGGCGGCGAAGCCGGCGACATCGTGCACCTGCAGACCGATGCCGTGGCCGATGCCGTGCGGGAAGAACGCGCTGGAGACACCGCTGGCGAGCGCGTCCTCGGCACCGACCTTGATCACCCCGAAGTCCTTGAGGATGCCGGCCAGCGCGAGGTGCGCGTCGAGGTGCAATTGCTTGTAGTCGAAGCCGGCGCGCACCGCATCGCACATCTTCAATTGCGCGGCATCGACGGCATCGACCATCGCCTGGAAGTCGTCGCCGGCATCGGCGGAATAGGTGCGGGTGATGTCGCAGGCGTAGCCGTCGAAACTGGCGCCGGCATCGATCAGGAAGCTGCGCACCGGCGTGGGCGGCAGGCGGTCGCGGTCGGTGTAATGCAGCACCGCGGCGTGTTCATTGAGGCAGATGATGTTGCCGTAGGGCAGGTCGTTTGCGTCCTGGCCGGCGGCTTGGCAATAAGCTAGGTGGATGCCGAATTCGCTGGCACCGGCACGGAACGCACGCTCGGCGGCGCGATGCGCGCGCGCGCCGATGCGGCTGGCTTCGCGCATCATCGCGATCTCGTAGGGCGTCTTGAACGCGCGGTGGTACTCCAGGTAGTCCACCACCGGCACCGGGTTCCCGGGAATGTAGTCGCCGACCGCACCCTGCGGTTCGCCGAGGATCGCGCAACGCGCTGCGTCCTTCGGCAAGTGGCGCGCAGCGTCTTCCGGCGTGCGGATGGTGACGATGTCGAAATGCTCGACCCAGTACCCGCTGGGCGCGGCCGGAACCACGTGCCAGTAGTCGTGCGGCTGCATGAACAGCAACTTCGGACGATGCCCAGGGGTGATGACCAGCCAGCTGCCGGGCGCGCGGGTCAGCGGCAGCCAGGCCTTGAACTGCGGATTCACCGCGTACGGATAGTCGCGGTCGTCGAAGAACTGGTAATGCAGGCTGCCGCTGGGCACCACGAGGTGGTCGAAGTCGCCGCGTTTCAGCGCTTCCGCCGCGCGTGCCTGCAATTCGGCCAGATGTTGCGGGTACAGGGCGGCGGGCGTGGTCGGGGACATGGCAGGCGTCTCGCGGTGCGGATCGGTAATTTTGACCGATCCCGGTGGTGCGCACAGTGCGTGAAGTCCTGCCTGTTCAGGGCGTCTGCGATTCCTGCTCGGTCCACCAGCGCAAGCGGCGGGTCACCTCCGGCGACAGGCCGAGGAAGCGTAGCCCTGCCCAGGACTGCCCAGGCGCGCTGGCATCGTCTACCCACAGCACGTGCGCGCCGACTTCCAGCGGCAGGGTGTCGCCCATGTCGTCCGGCAGGGCGAAGCGGAACTGGTAGAGCGCGTCGTCGGTCAGGGTGCGGTTGGCGATCAGCAGCATGCCGCCCACCGAGACATTGCCCACGTAGCCCACGGGTTCCTCGGTGATGGTGTCGTAGACCTCCATCATCCCGGGCACGGTGCGGCGTGCCTGTCGGCGCGATTCAATGCCCATGGCCGTCCTCCCGGGCCTGCTGGCCTTCGTTTTCGGCGATCCTCTGCAGGTTGGCCATGGTGGCTTCCCATGCGGTCTCGGCAGGTGCGATGTCGGCATCCAGCACGCGCAGCTTGCCGGCCGCCAGCTTGCGCGCCAGCACGTCGAGGTCTTCGCTCAGGGTGCGCAGTCCGCGGCGGTTGACCACCAGGGTCTGGTGGGTGTGCTGGCTGGTCCAGGCCAGCCTGCGGCGGACGGTGGTGTCGTCGGCGTCCTCGTCGAATTCCACCCAGGCCGGTTCCTGCAGTGCCCGCAGTTGCCGGAACGCGGCCTCTTCCTGCGTGCTGCGAGTGGGCAGCTCGGTACCGGGCGACGCAGCGTTGCCTTCGCCCAGACGCGCGCGCGCGCGCAGTTGCACCAGTAACTCGGTGCGCGAGGCCAGATCCGCATCTTCGGCGCGGCCGTTGGCGAGCTGGCGGGCGATTGCGGTGGCGTCGTCGGCGTGATAGCCGACCTGCTCCAGCGCGCCTTGCACGCGTGCCACGAATGCCGGATCCGCATGCGGCTGGCCGGTGCTGGTGCTGGCGTCGATGATCGTGGCGGTGGTGTCGAGCAATTCCCGCCAGGTCGCGGACTGTTCGCCGTTGCGCAAATAGGTCAGCGACAACACGTCGGCCCACGCCTGATCCATCAGGATGGCGTGGAAGCGGGGCAGGCTGCGCCCACCGAGCAGGCGCGCGATCTCGTTGTTGGCGCGCTGCTTGGCGACTTCCAGTTTCTCGCGTCCGCGCGCGGCTTCCACTTGCCGGCGTTCGGACATCTCGGTCTTGCGGGCCAGCGCCTGCAGGCCGGATTGCAGGGTCTGGTTGGCCTCGGCGAAGGTGTCGAAGGTGCCCTCCGCGTCCTGTTGCACGGTGGCCACCGCGCGCTGCAGCAAGCCCAGCCATTGCAGGTCGGCATCGTCCTCGGCCAGCCAGCGTGCACCGCCGCGCGATACCGCATCCAGCAGCATCCGCCCGGGGTGGCTCGGATCGACGAAGAAACGATGGTCGCGCAGGGCGAGCTGCAGCATCGGCAGGCGCAGGCGTTCGACCAGCGCTTCGCCGTCGCTGCCCTTGCGCATTTCGCGCTGCAACTGGGCCAGGAACAGGGCGAGCAATTCGAAGGTGTCGCTGTCGGGATCGGCCAAGGCCACGCCATGACCGTGCATCTGCCGTGCCTGGGCCAGCAGGATCTGGCGGAAATCGCCGACGCTGTCCGCCTTGGTCGCGTTGGCGCGCATCCGCTGCAACGCGCCCAGAACTTCGTCGCGGCGCAGTGGCTCGCGCACGCGCTCGTCCTGGCCGCCGGGACGCAGCTTGGCCAGCAACACGCGGCGGCGCTTGAGCAAAGTCTGCAAGGCGGCGAAACCGGCCCCCAGGCCGCCAGCTTTGGCCGGTGTGCTGGCCGGCATGGGCGTGGGCGCCGGTTGCTGCTGTGGAGGCTGCGCGCCGCTGGGCATGAAGTTCGCCCGCCCCCTGCCTTCCATGCTCAGCGTCGAGGGCAGGTCGATGCCGGCCGCGCCCCTGGACGCGGGTGACGGGCCGCCGTCGGCTGCGCCCAGCGCGGGCATCGCCGCGGTGGTGCGCGGTGAGCCCGACCCCGCCGACGCCGGCCGCGCGCGCACCGGCACGAAGCTCAGGTGCGCCAGGATGCCGTCGCTGGCCAACTTGTTGTTCAAGGCCTCCAGCAAGGTCGAGTACAGCGCCATCAGCACTTTCTCGAACTGCCGGTACAGCTCGAACTTGGCGTGCGGCGGGAACTCCAGTTCGCCGCTGGCGTCGTGCAATGCCTGGCACAGCGCGTACGGGCCGATCGGCAGGTGTTCGCCATCGAAGGCAGGAGCACCAGCCAGCACGCCGAAGCGCTGGCCCATCAGTTGCAGGGCCAGGCTGTTGCGCGATTCGATGCGGCTGGCGATGTTGTTGAGCATCGCCTGGTCGCTCATCGCATCGTCGTCGAGCAGGGCCAAGCCCAAGCCGGATGCTTGCTGCTCTTCAAGACGGCGATTGCGGCGTGGCTCGCGCAGGCTGGCCAGGCCGGCTTCGATGTCGGCCATGAAACGGTGGGTGAAACGTTGCTGGCCGACGCGCAGGTTATTCAGCGATACGAACTTCGCCGCTTCGACCCTGGGATCGTTGACCGGACTGCCTTGGCGCGACAACGCCAGTTCGGTTTCCAGCAGGACGGTCTGCAACTGCCGGCCCATGTCGCTGCGGATTTCCTGCTGGACATGTTCCAGCACCTGGCGCACACGGCGCGGCAACTCGGCCTGCGCGAGGGTCCTGGCGGTGGTCGATCCGTGCGGAGTGAGTACTGCGGCCATCGGCGTCCCCTTGCGCGTCGGCGAACACGCGATGGTATGCGTTGCGCAGTCGGCTCTCAACTGGAACCGACGTCACGCAATTCACACGAGGAACAGGCCAATCACGTCATTCGTGAAACGGCGGCCGAGTTCGGTCGGGCGCAGCCAGTCGGCATCGTCCTCCAGCCAGCCATTGGCGCGCGCGCGCTGGAGTGGCGCTTCTATCGCGCTGCGCGGCAAGCCGGTGCGCGCCTCGAACATCGCCAACGGCACGCCTTCGTTGAGCCGCAGCGCATTCAACATGAAGTCGAAGGGCAGGCGGGTGGCGTCCAGGATCTCGTCGCCGCCGATCGCCGCTTCGCTGCCGGCGGTGGCCAGGTACTGCGACGGGTGCTTGTGTTTCCAGCGGCGCATCACCTGCTGCGTGGCACCCAGGGTCAGCTTGCCGTGCGCGCCGGCACCGATGCCCAGGTAATCGCCGAAGCGCCAGTAATTGAGGTTATGCGCGCACTGGCGACCCTCGCGGGCATAGGCGCTGACCTCGTACTGGGCGAAACCGGCCGCGGCCAACAGCGCCTGGCAATCGTCCTGCATGTCCCAGGCACCGTCCTCGTCCGGGATCCCCGCGGGCGGGCGGGCGGCGAACACGGTGTTCGGTTCCAGGGTCAGCTGGTAATGGCTCATGTGCGCGGGCTGCAGCGCCAGTGCGCTTTCGACATCGACCAGCGCCATCGCCAACGATTGCCCCGGCAACGCATACATCAGGTCGATGTTGAGGTTGTCGATGCCGGCATCCTGCGCGGCCTTGACCGCGCGTTCCGCGTCGCCGCTGGAATGGATCCGCCCGAGCCGCTGCAGGCAGTCGTCGTCGAAGCTCTGCACGCCGAAGCTCAGGCGGTTGACGCCGGCCGCGCGATAGCCGGCGAACGGGCCGTGCTCGACCGTGCCCGGGTTGGTTTCCAGGGTGATTTCCGCATTCGGCGCGAAGCGCAGGCGCGCGCTGGCCAGTTGCAGGAACCGGTCGATCGCCTCCGGCGGGAACAGGCTGGGCGTGCCGCCGCCGAAGAATAGGGTCTGGATGGTGCGGCCCCAGACCAGCGGCAGGTCGAAGTCGAGGTCGGCGATCAATGCATCGACGTAGGCATCGAACGGCAACGCGCCGCGCCCGCCCTCGCCACGGAATTCATGCGAGTTGAAATCGCAGTACGGGCATTTGCGCACGCACCAGGGCAGGTGCACGTACAGGGAGAGCGGCGGCGTGGTGAGCATTACGCCTGCAGCAGCGTGCGCAACTTCGCCAGCGCGATCCCGCGATGGCTGTCGCGATTCTTGGTCGCGGTCGGCAATTCCGCCGCGCTGCAACCGTGCGCGGGCGAGAAAAAAACCGGGTCGTAGCCGAAACCGTTGCTGCCACGGCGCGCATGCAGCACGCGGCCTTCCCAGATGCCTTCGGCGACCAGCGGTTGCGGATCGGTGGCGTGGCGTACAAATGCCAGCACGCAGACGAAGCGCGCCGTGCGCGCATCGTCCGCCACACCCAGCAAGTTGCCCAGCAACTTGTCGATGTTCGCTTCAGCGTTTCCGTGCACGCCGCTGTAGCGCGCCGAGTACAAACCGGGCGCGCCATCGAGCGCATCGACGCACAGGCCGGAATCGTCGCCCAATGCCGGCAGGCCGGTGGCACTCGATGCGTGGCGCGCCTTGAGGATCGCGTTCTCGATGAAGCTCAGGCCGGTTTCCTCGGCATCCTCCACGCCGAACTCGGACTGCGCGTGCAACTCGAACGCATCGCCCAGCAACTCGCGTAACTCGAACAGCTTGCCGGCGTTGCTGCTGGCCAGGACCAGCTTCACGCCTGTGCCAGTGCCGCCTGTTGCGCGGCGAACAGCTCGTTGCAGCCGTGGCCCGCCAACAACAGCAACGCATCGAGTTCATCGCGCCGGAAGGCGTGGCCCTCGGCGGTGCCCTGCAGCTCGATGAAACCGCCGCCGTCGTTCATCACCACGTTCATGTCGGTGTCGCAGTCGCTGTCCTCGGCGTAGTCGAGATCCAGCACCGGGGTGCCGCGATACACGCCGACCGAGACCGCCGCGACGGCGCCGATGATCGGATTCTTCGTGATGTCCTTGCGCTTCTGCATCCAGCGCACCGCATCGACCAGGGCGACATAGGCACCGGTGATCGCCGCGGTGCGGGTGCCGCCATCGGCCTGCAACACGTCGCAATCCAGGGTGATGGTGCGTTCGCCCAGCGCCGCGCGATCCACGCACGCGCGCAGGCTGCGCCCGATCAGGCGCTGGATCTCCAGGGTGCGGCCGCCCTGCTTGCCGCGCGAGGCCTCGCGGTCGTTGCGGGTATGCGTGGCGCGCGGGAGCATGCCGTATTCGGCGGTGACCCAGCCTTCGCCCTTGCCGCGCATGAATCCGGGCACCTTGTTGTCGACGCTGGCGGTGCACAGCACACGGGTGTCGCCGAACGCCACCAGCACCGAGCCCTCGGCATGACGGGTGAAGCCGCGGGTGATGGACACGGTGCGCATCTGGTCGGCAGTGCGGCCGCTGGGACGAACGAACGACATCGGGATTCCGGCAACGAACGCCGGCAGCCGGCGGGTCGCTAGACTACCATCCACGTTCCGTTCTCCCGGCCGCAGCACGATGCCCATCCGCAGCATGACCGCTTACGCCGCCGGCGAGCGCAGCACCGAATGGGGCGTGCTCGGTTGCGAGATGCGCGCGGTCAACCATCGCTTCCTCGAACTCGGCGTGCGCCTGCCCGACGAATTGCGCGTGCTGGAGCCGCAACTGCGCGAACGCGTGGCCACGCGGGTCTCGCGCGGCAAGCTGGACCTGGTGCTGCGGCTGCGCCCGGCGAACGGCAGCGATGCGCTGCAGGTCGATGAAGCGCTGGTTGCGCGGCTGGGCGATCTCGCGCAGCAACTGGATTCACGCTTCCCGCAACTGCGCGTGCAGTTCACCGAATTGCTGCAGTTCCCCGGCGTGCTGCAGACGCGTGGCGTCGATGCGGACGCATTGCAGCGCGAAGCGATGGTGTTGCTCGATGCGGTGCTGGACGATTTCGTGGCCTCGCGCGAGCGTGAGGGCGGCAAGCTGGCCGAAGTCATCGGCGAGCGCGCCACCGCGATCGCCGCGATCGCCGCCGAGGTGCGCAACCTGATTCCGCTGATCCGCACCGGCCAGCGCAACAAGCTGGATGCGCGACTGGCCGACCTCGCGCAACCCGCGGACCCGGGCCGGATCGAGCAGGAACTGGTGATGTGGCTGCAGAAACTCGACGTGGACGAGGAACTCGACCGCCTCGACAGCCACCTGTCCGAATTGCGTCGCACCCTCAAGCAGAAAGACCCCGTGGGTCGCCGCCTGGATTTCCTGTTGCAGGAATTCAACCGCGAGGCGAATACCCTGGGAAGCAAGTCGGTCGATGCGCGCACCAGCAACGCCGCGGTCGAACTGAAAGTGCTGATCGACCAGATCCGCGAACAGATCCAGAACATCGAATGAAAGAAGTCGAGTAGTCCATGCGCGGAACCCTCTACATCGTCGCCGCGCCCTCGGGTGCCGGGAAATCCAGCATCGTCAACGCGGTGCTGGCGCGCGATGCGAACATCAGCCTGTCGATCTCGTTCACCTCGCGGCAGCCGCGACCGGGTGAACGCCATGCCGAGCACTACCACTTCATCGGTGCCGAGGAGTTCAAGGCGATGGTCGCCGAGGGCGACTTCTTCGAGCACGCGCTGGTGCACGGCGACTGGAAGGGCACCGCGCGGCAGTCGGTGGATCCGCAGCTGTCGGCCGGTCGCGACGTGCTGCTGGAAATCGACTGGCAGGGTGCGCGTCAGGTGCGCAACAAGATCCCGGACGCGGTCAGCGTGTTCATCCTGCCGCCGTCGCGGGCCGCGCTGGAAGAGCGCATGCGCAAGCGCGGGCAGGATTCCGAGGACGTGATCCGCCAGCGGCTGGATGCCGCGCGCGAGGAGATGAGCCATTACGGCGAATTCGACTACGTGATCGTCAACGAGGATTTCGAGACCGCGGTCGCCGAGATGTGCAGCATCTTCACCGCCAGCCGGCTGCGCAAGGACGCCCAGGTGGCGCGACATGCCCGCCTGATCACCTCGCTGCTGGTCGACGAGTAGGCGGAAGCAGGCGTCGTCGAGGGCCTAAGTTTCTGATTTTCAAGGCATGAGCTTGCCTTCATGGGGTTCCCCGGCTAGAATTCCGGCCCCTCTCGAACACTTCAGCGGCCCAGCGGCCGCAGGACATACATGGCCCGTATTACCGTGGAAGATTGCCTGGAAGTGGTCGACAACCGCTTCGATCTCGTGATGATGGCCGCCAAGCGCGCGCGCCAGCTGGCAGGCGGCGTGGAGCCGAAGCTGGACAACAGCGAAGCCAACGACAAGCCGACCGTGCTTGCCCTGCGCGAGATCGCCGCGCGCGAGATCGATACCGACTACATCAACGCGGTCGAAAAGGCTGAGCGCGAGCGCAAGGAGCGCGAGGCGATGGAGTGGGCCGCGGCCGAAGTGGTGGCCGGCGACGACGACATGAAGGGCGACGACTGATCGTCAGCTTTCATGGCGCAGAAAAACGGCCCGAGGGGCCGTTTTTCGTTTCCGGGACAGGGGTTTACGGCTCCCATACGGCCCGGTTAGGCTCGCCGCATGAGTCCCGGCGATCCTGCGCTTGCCCTGCCGCTGACCGCGCCCGATGAGGATGCGGTGCCGGACTATGTGCAGTCGCTGGAACGCGCCGCGAATTACCTGCCGCAGGCCCAGAGGGCGCAACTGCGCAGGGCATGGGCGGTCGGCGCGGCGGCGCACGCCGGGCAGACCCGCAAGTCAGGCGAGCCCTACATCACCCATCCGGTCGCGGTAGCGCAGGTGCTGGCCGAGCAGGGCCTGGACGTGGAGACCCTGGTCGCCGCGATCCTGCACGACACCATCGAGGACACGCCGCTCTCCCGCCAGGACCTGGCCGCGCAGTTCGGCGAGACCGTCGCGGGACTGGTCGATGGCGTCACCAAGCTCGACAAGCTGCACTTCGCCGACCGCCAGGAAGCCGCCGCGGAGAGTTTCCGCAAGATGCTGCTGGCGATGTCGCGCGACCTGCGGGTCATCCTGATCAAGCTGGCCGATCGCCTGCACAACATGCGCACGCTGGGTGCGCAGTCCGCGGAAGCGCGCCGGCGCATCGCGGTGGAAACGCTGGAAATCTTCGCGCCGATCGCCCAGCGGCTGGGCATGAACCTGATCAAGTCCGAGCTGCAGGACCTCGGCTTCCGCGCGCTGCATCCGTGGCGGCACGCGGTAATCGAGAAACGCATCCGCAGCCAGCCGGTCGTGCGCCGCGAGGCGCTGGCGCAGATCGAAGCGCGCTTGGCGCAGAAACTGGCGCTGGAGAAACTGCCGCACCGGCTGGTCGGGCGGATCAAGACGCCTTGGAGCATCTACACCAAGATGCACGCGGAGAACCGCAGCTTCGACCAGGTCATGGACGTGTTCGGCTACCGGGTCATCGTCGATAGCGTGCCGGACTGCTACCACGCGCTCGGCGTCGTCCACTCCGTATACAAGCCACTGGACGCGCGCTTCCGCGACTTCATCGCGATCCCCAAGGCGAACGGTTACCAGTCGCTGCACACCGTGCTGTTCGGGCCCTACGGCTCGCCGATCGAAGTGCAGATCCGCACGCGGGAAATGGACCTTGTCGCGGAGCGCGGCGTCGCCGCCCACTGGGCGTACAAGCATGGCGGTGACGCCGGCAACAGCGCGCAGAGCCGCGCCTCGGCGTGGATCGCCGGCCTGGTGGAAAGCCAGCGCGGTACCGGTTCATCGCTCGAGTTCCTCGAGAACGTCAAGGTCGACCTGTTCCCGGACGAGGTCTACCTGTTCAGTCCGAAGGGCGACATCCTGTCGTTGCCGCGCAATTCCACCGCGCTCGACTTCGCCTATGCGGTGCATACCGATGTCGGCAACCATGCGGTCGCCGCGCGGGTGGACCGCAAGCTGGCCCCGCTGCGTGCGCAGCTTGCGAGTGGCCAGACCGTGGAGATCATCACCGCCAAGTCGGCCTCGCCGGCCCCGCAGTGGCTGGAATACGTGGTCACCGGCAAGGCGCGCACCGCGATCCGCCAGCAGCTCAAGCATCTCGAACACGAGGATGCGGTCCGCGTCGGCCACCACATGCTGGATCGCGCGCTGGGCGAGCGGGGCACTTCGCTGGATCGGCTGCCGTTGGCGCGCCTGGACGGCTATCTGGCGGAGAACCGTTTCCCTCGGCTGGAAGCGTTGCTGGCCGACATCGCCCTGGGCAACCGCATGCCCACGCAGGTCGCGCTGACGCTCGCGCAGGAGCAGCCGCCGAACTTGCTGCAACCGGATGCGGTGCCCGGCGAGCGCATCCTGATCACCGGTTCCGAGCGCGGGGTGATCAGCTTCGCGCAATGCTGCATGCCGATCCCGGGCGACGAGATCATGGGCTACCACAGCGCCGGCAAGGGCATCGTGGTGCACCGGCTGGAATGCCCGAACGTGGCCGAGTTCCGCAAGTCGCCGGAGCGCTGGGTGGCGATCGGCTGGGATCGCGCCGTCTCCGGCGACTTCGATGCGGCGTTGCGCATCGAAGTCGAGAACCGACCCGGCGTGCTGGCCCAGGTCGCCGCGGCGATCGCGCACGCCGAATCCAACATCGACCGTGTCGAGTACCTGGAGCGCGACACCCATACCGCGGCGATCCGTTTCTCGATCGAGGTCAGCGATCGCAAGCACCTGGCCGAAGTGATGCGCCGCATCCGCCGGCTAGGCGTGGTCCACGGGGTCGGCCGGCTGTAGCGTCGTTACACTGTCGACTTCCCCGACGGAACCAGCCCGCATGCCCCGCACCGCCATCCACAGCGACCGCGCGCCCGCCGCGATCGGTCCGTATTCGCAAGCCACCCGCGCCGGCAACCTGGTGTTCTTCAGCGGCCAGATCCCGCTTGATTCGGCTACCGGCGAACTCGTCGCCGGCGACATCACCGCGCAGGCACGCCGCGCCTTCGACAACCTCAAGGCCGTGTGCGATGCCGCGGGCGGCACGATGGACGACATCACCCGTGTCGGTCTGTATCTGACCGATCTGTCGCAGTTCGCCGCGGTCAACGCGGTGATGGGCGAGTACTTCGCGCAACCGTATCCGGCGCGCTCGACCATCGAGGTGCCGGCGCTGCCGAAAGGTGCCGCGTTCGAGGTCGATGCGCTGATGGTCCTGCCACAGGCGGACTGAGCCCGGCGTGCCACGCCCTTCGGGACCCGCACCCGCCCTGGCGGCCAGCGCGACGCCGCTGTCGGTGCTGCCGGGCGTGGGCCCCGCGGTCGCGGAGAAACTGGCCGCGCGCGGGTTGGCCAACCTGCAGGACTTGTGGCTGCACCTGCCGCGCGGCTACGAAGATCGCACCGCGCTGACCGCGATCCGCGACCTGCGTCCGGGTGTGGCCGCGCAAGTCGAGGGCAAGGTCGAAGCGGTCGAACGCGGCTTTCGCTACCGGCCGATGTTGCGCGTCGCGCTGTCCGACGAGTCGCGCGGCACGCTGGTGCTGCGCTTCTTCCATTTCCGCGCCCAGCAGCTGTCGCAGTTCGTGCCGGGCGCGCGCATCCGCGCCTACGGCATGCCACGCGCGGGCCAGCTCGGGCTGGAGATCGTGCATCCGAGTTATCGCGTCCTCGATGCCGGCGAGCACGGTCTGGGCGAGGCGCTGGATCCGGTCTATCCGGAGGTCGAAGGGATCGGCCCGGCCAACCTGCGCAAGCTGATCGGCCTGGCCCTGCAGCGTTTGCCGGACGAGGACGTGTTGGAGTTGCTCCCGCGCGGATGGCTGCGCGAGATGCGATTACCCACGTTGCGCGAGGCGCTGCTGACCCTGCACGCGCCACCGCGCGAGGCCGATGTCACCGCCTTGCAGACCGGCCTGCATCCGGCGCAGCGTCGCTTGGCGTTGGAAGAATTGCTGGCCCACCAACTCAGCCTGCGCCGGCAGCGACTCGCGCTGCAGGCCGAAGGCACGCGCGCATTGGTCGGCGATGAACGCCACGTCGCACGCCTGCGTGATGCATTGCCGTTCGCGCTCACCAACGCGCAGGCGCGGGTGTACGCGCAATTGCGTGAGGACCTGTCGCAGCCGCGGCCGATGCTGCGGTTGGTGCAGGGCGACGTCGGCAGCGGCAAGACCGTGGTCGCGGCGATGGCGGCCCTGCTCGCGGTGGCGGATGGTCGCCAGGCGGCGTTGATGGCACCGACCGAGCTTCTCGCAGAACAGCACCTGGCGAACCTGCGTGGCTGGCTGGAGCCGCTCGAGATCCGGGTGGGCTGGTTGGCCGGCAAAGTCACCGGCAAGGCGCGTGCAAAGGCCTTGGACGAGGTCGCGTCGGGTGCGGCGCAGGTCGTCGTCGGTACGCATGCGTTGATGCAGGAGGGCGTCGAGTTCGACGACCTCGCGCTGGCCATCGTCGACGAACAACACCGCTTCGGCGTGCATCAGCGATTGGCGTTGCGCGACAAGGGCAAGGGCAATGTCCCGCACCAGTTGGTGATGACCGCCACCCCGATTCCGCGCACGCTGGCGATGAGCGCGTATGCCGACCTGGACGTGTCGGCCATCGACGAATTGCCGCCGGGACGCACGCCGATTACCACCATCGCGCTGTCGGCGGAACGCCGCGCGGAGCTGGTCGAACGCATCCGCCAGGCCTGCGCCGAAGGCCGCCAGGCGTACTGGGTGTGCACGCTGATCGACGACTCCGACGAGATCGAGGCGCAGGCCGCGCAATCGACGTTCGAGACCTTGCAGGCCGCGTTGCCGAATGCGCGCATCGGCCTGGTCCACGGCCGGCTGAAGGCGGCGGAAAAGCAATCGACCATGCGCGCGTTCAAGGACGGCAGCATCGACCTGCTGGTGGCGACCACGGTGATCGAAGTCGGCGTGGACGTGCCGAATGCCTCGCTGATGGTGATCGAGAACGCCGAGCGACTCGGGCTGGCGCAATTGCACCAACTACGCGGGCGGGTGGGGCGCGGCAGCGCGGCGTCGAGTTGCGTGCTGCTTTACCAGTCGCCGCTGTCGGCGATGGCGCGCCAGCGGCTGGACACCTTGCGGCAGACCAACGACGGCTTCGCCATCGCCGAAAAAGACCTGCAATTGCGTGGCCCCGGCGAGTTGCTGGGCACCCGCCAGACCGGCCTCGCCGCGTTTCGCATCGCTGATCTCGCGCGGGATGCGGATTTGCTGCCGCAGGTGCATGCCCTGGCAGATCGTTTGCTGCAGGACGCGCCCGACGCGGCGAACCGCATCATCGATCGCTGGGTCGGTGGCGCGGCCCGTTTCGCCGCGGCGTGACCAGGCTCAGTCGAACTGGTCGATCGGCAACTTGAGGTAACGGATGCCGTTGCCTTCCGGCTCCGGTAAGGCGCCGGCGCGGATGTTCACCTGCACCGATGGCAGCAGCAGTGCCGGCATCGCAAGGGTCGCGTCGCGCGCGGTTCGCACCGCCACGAACTCGGCTTCGGAAACCCCATCGCGCACGTGGATGTTGCCGCGCTTCTGCGCGTCGATGCTGGTTTCGCAGGCGACTTCGCGCCCACCCGGGCCGTAGTCGTGGCAGACGAACACGCGGGTGCACGCGGGCAGTGCGAACAGGCGCTGGATCGAGCGGTACAGCGTGGCGGCATCGCCACCCGGGAAATCGCAACGCGCGGTGCCGCCATCCGGCATGAACAGCGAGTCGCCGGTGAACAGCGCATCGCCGATCAGATAGGCATTGCTGTCGCTGGTGTGGCCCGGCACGGCGATCACTTGCGCCTGTAATCCGCCGATCGCGAAGGTCTCGCCATCGGTAAACAGATGATCGAACTGCGAGCCATCGACCGGGAAATGTTCGCCGAGGTTGAAGATCGGCCGGAACGCTTTCTGCACCGCGCGAATGCCTTCGCCGATGGCGAGCGTGGCACCCGGATAGTGCGTGGCTTTCAGCCAGTGTGCAGCGCTGAGATGGTCCGCATGCGCATGCGTCTCCAGCAGCCAGCGAACGTCCAGTCCCTCGCCGGCGACATGGTCGACGATTGCCTGCGCTGAAGTGGTCGAAGTGCGTCCGGATGGCGCATCGAAGTCGAGCACAGGATCGATGATCGCCGCCGCGCTGGATGCGGGATCGCGGATCACGTAGCTCCAGGTATTGCTGCTCGCGTGAAAGAACGGCGTCACCACGGGATTGGCCGGCATGTTCATGGCGCGCACAACGGCGCGCCGCCGCAATAGATGCCATGCAGGGTTTCGATGATCCGGTGCGCCGGGCCATCGGCCAGCGAGTAGTAGATCGTCTGCGCCTCGCGGCGCGTGGCGACCAACCCGTCCGCACGCAGGACCGCGAGATGTTGCGACAGCGCCGACTGGCTCAGGTCGACCTGCGCGTTGAGTTCTCCGACGGACTGCTCGCCTTCCACCAGCGTGCACAGCAGCATCAGCCGCTTCTCGTTGGCCAGCGCGCGCAACAGGCGCGCGGCATCGGCGGCATGCACGCGCATGGCCTCGGGATCCATCACGGGCGGAGCGGGTTTGCGACGTGCCTGGGCCATGGCCTTACCGTACCACCAGCGACAGGCCGGCTTCGCCCCAGGCCAGCACGCCACCGGCGATCGAACGCACATCGACGAAGCCGAGCCGCTGCAGGTTCACTGCCGAAAGCGCCGCCCGCCCGCCGGTACGGCACACCACCACGATCGGCCGCTCCTTGTGCGACAGCGCGGGGTCGCTGACGTTGGCGACCGCGGGGTGGGCATCAACCCGGAATTCGAGCACGCCGCGCGGGATGTTGATCGAACCGGGGATGTGGCCGGTCTCGAATTCGGATGGCTCGCGCACGTCGATGACGACCGCATCGCCAGCGGTCGCCCGGAATTCGCGCGGGGCGACTTCGCGAATCTTCGAACGGGCCTCGGCGACGAGGTCGGCGGCGGCGGTGGATGCACTCATGGCGGACTCCTTGGACAGTGAATTTAAATATCAGTTGACACTAATATAAGAGATATCTAATATTAATTCCAGCACCGTCCGTCAACAACTGAAGGAATCACCGCGATGAACATCGACCGCGCCATCTTCGCCTTCGCCGGCACGATGATCCTGGCCAGCCTGGCGCTGGCGCATTTCGTGTCGCCACTGTGGTTGTGGCTGACCGCCTTCGTCGGCTTGAACCTGCTGCAGTCCAGCGTCACCGGGTTTTGCCCGGCGGCCATCGTGCTGCGCAAGTTCCGCCTTGCCCCGGGATGTGCGTTCAAATGAAGCGCGTGCTGCTGGTGACCGGGTTGGCAGCGTCGCTCGCCGCATGCGGCGGCCACGTGCCGGCGACGCTACCGTCATTAGGCGAGGTTGCGACGTTCGAGGTCGTGGCCGCCAACGGTGGGGCCGGCCGCGGCTGGGACGGCGTGGTGGAAGCGGTGCGCCGTTCGGACCTGAGCGCGCAGACTGCGGGTCGGGTGATCGCGGTCGAGGTGGACGTCAACGACCGCGTCGCCGCCGGTGCCGTGCTCCTGCGCATCAGTGCCGTGGAACAGGACGCCGCGGCGAACGCCGCGCGTGCCCAACTGCGCGCGGCCGAAGCTTCCGCGGCCGAGGCTGAGCAGAACTATCGCCGCTTCGCCGCACTGGCGAATGGCCAATTCGTGTCGAAAGCGCAGATCGACCAGGCCCGCGCCGCCCGCGATTCCGCCGTGGCAGCGCGCGACGCTGCCCGCGCGGTGGTCGCGCAAGCCGCGCAACAGTCGGCGTACACCGTGGTGCGCGCGCCGTTCGCGGGCGTAGTCGCCAGCCGCGACGTCGAGCCCGGTGAAACCGTGGCACCAGGCCAATCGTTGATGCGGGTGTATGAGCCGCGCGAGCTGCGCATCGAAGTTTCCGTGCCGCAAACCCGCGCCGAGGCGATCCGTCGCGATCCGCGCGCGCGCGTCGTGTTGCCCGGCGGCCGCGAAGTTGTGCCGGCGGAGGTCACCGTGTTCCAGGCCGCGGATGCCGCCAGCCACAGCGTCAACGTGCGCGTGCGGCTGCCAGGCCTGGATCCGCCGCCGGCACCCGGCACCACCGCCAAGGTGGTGTTCGATGCCGAAGCGGGCACGGCAGGTGATGGCGGCGTCGCGCCGCTGCGCATCCCGCTGTCCGCGGTCGCCCAGCGCGGCGAACTCAGCGGTGCCTACGTGAAGCAGGGCGACCGGCTGCTGCTGCGCCAGCTGCGACTAGGCGCGCGGGTCGGCGACAGCGTCGAGGTGATCAGCGGCCTGCAGGCCGGCGATCAGGTCGCGCGCGATCCGGTGGCGGCGATGCAGGCGCTGGCCGCGCAGCGCAAGCAGGCGGGTACGGCCAATGAGTGAGTCGTCGACTCCCGCGCGGCTCGGAATATCCGGGCGCTTGGCAGCGGCGTTCCAGAAGAATCCGCTGACCCCCATCCTGGCGATCATGGGCCTGCTGCTGGGCCTGCTGGCGGCGGCGATCACCCCGCGCGAGGAAGAGCCGCAGATCGACGTGACGATGGCCAATGTCATCGTCCCGTTCGATGGCGCCAGCGCGCGCGACGTCGAACAACTCGTGGCAACCCCGCTGGAGCAGAAGCTGTCCGAGATCGAGGGCGTCAAGCACGTCTATTCGATCAGCCGCCCCGGCATGGCGGTTTTGACCGTCGAGTTCCTGGTCGGCGTGCAGCGCCAGCCGGCGCTGGTGCGCCTGTACAACCAGGTGTTCTCCAACCAGGGCTGGCTGCCGCAGGGCGTCGGTGTCGGCCAGCCGATCATCAAGCCGAAGGGCATCGACGATGTGCCGGTGATGGCGGTGACCCTGTGGAGCGACGATCCGGCCACCGATGCCAGCCGGCTGGCGGAAGTCGCGCATACCCTCGAAACCGAATTCAAGCGCGTCCCGGGTACCCGCGACGTCTACACCATCGGCGCGCCCGATCGCACCGTGCTGGTCACCCTCGACGCGGCGAAGCTGTCCGCCTACGGGCTCGCCCCCGGCGACCTGGTGCAGGCATTGCGCGCCGCCAACGTGGTGCACCAGGCCGGCGAGCGCGTAGGCGCTTCCGGTGCGGTGCCGGTCACCGCCGGGCGCTTCCTCGCTTCGGCGGAAGAGGTGGCGTCGCTGGTGATCGGCAACAACGCCGGCAAGCCGCTGCTGCTGGCCGACGTCGCCAGCATCGAACCGCGCGGCGACCTCGCCACCAGCTACGCCTCGCATGGCGCGCCCGCCGGCCGCGCTGGTCCCCAAGCGGGCATCGCGCCGGCAGTCACCATCGCCATCGCCAAGAAGCCGGGCAGCAATGCATCCGACATTACTTCGGCAATCACCGAGCGTATCGGCGAGTTGCAGGGGGAACTGATCCCCGACGGCGTGCGCGCCACCGTCACCCGCGACTACGGCGCGACCGCCGCAGACAAGGCCTCCAAGCTGATCCAGAAGCTGGCGTTCGCCACCGCCTCGGTGGTGCTGCTGGTGCTGTTCGCGCTGGGCTGGCGTGAGGCCATCGTGGTCGGCAGTGCGGTGGTGCTGACCCTGGCGGTGACCCTGTTCGCCTCGCACGTGATGGGCTTCACCCTCAATCGCGTCTCGCTGTTCGCGCTGATCTTCTCGATCGGCATCCTGGTCGACGACGCCATCGTGGTGGTCGAGAACATCCACAGGCACCTTGCCATACCGGGCACCGACGGTCGCGAGCGCAGCCTGTTCGAAGTGATCCCGCCGGCAGTGGATGAAGTGGGCGGGCCGACCATCCTCGCGACGTTCACGGTGATCGCGGCGCTGATGCCGATGGCCTTCGTTTCGGGCCTGATGGGCCCGTACATGCGGCCGATCCCGATCAATGCCTCGGTGGGCATGCTGCTGTCCCTGCTGATCGCATTGATCGTGACCCCGTGGCTGTCGCTGAAGTTGCTGCGCCGGCATGGCGATGGAGCCGATGCCGCCCACGCGCCCGAATCGCAACGACAGGGTCGCCTGCACCGGCTGTTCCGGCGGGTGATGTCGCCGTTCCTGTTCGGGGAGCGCGCCGGCCGCAAGCGCGGGCTGCTGTTCGCGTCGATGGCCGGGCTGGTGCTGCTGGCGGCGTCGCTGGCGGTGCTGGAGCTGGTGGTGCTGAAGATGCTGCCGTTCGACAACAAGTCCGAAGTGCAGGTCGTGGTCGACATGCCCGAGGGCACCACGCTCGAGCAGACCAATGCGCTGCTCGGCGAACTGGCCGCGCAGCTCGACACCGTGCCTGAAGTACTCGACTACCAGGCCTACGCCGGCACCGCTGCGCCGATCAATTTCAACGGTCTGGTCCGCCAGTATTTCCTGCGCAGCGGCAGCAATGTCGGCGACCTGCAGGTCAACCTGGTCGACAAGCACGATCGCGACCGCAAGAGCCATGACATCGCCCGCGCCATCCGCCCGGCGCTTGCAGTCATCGGCAAGCGCCATGGCGCGTCCGTGAAGGTGGTGGAGGTGCCGCCGGGGCCGCCGGTGCTGGCGCCGCTGGTGGCCGAGGTCTATGGCCCCGACTACGCCGGCCAGCGGCGCATCGCGCGCGCATTGGCGGGCGGTCCGTTCGCCAAGACCGAGGGCATCGTCGATATCGATACCAGCGTCGAAGCCGATGCGCCGCGCGAAACCCTGGTGCTGGATCGTGCCCGTGCGGCGCGGCTGGGCGTGGCCCAGGCCAACGTCGCGGACGCGGTCGCCATGGCTGTGTCGGGTAGCGACGCCACCTACGTCCACGACGGCGCCTCCAAATATCCGCGCCCCGTGCGCCTGCGCCTGCCCGCGCAGGAGCAGGCGTCGCTCCACGCGCTGCTGGCGGTCAAGGTGCGCGGTGGCCAGGGCCAGCTGGTGCCGCTGTCGGAACTGGTGCGCGTCGAACGCGGGGCCTGGGATGGCGCGATCCACCACAAGGACGGCCTGCCGGTGGCCTACGTGATGGCGGACGAAGCCGGCGACCTCGACAGCCCGCTGTACGGGATGTTCTCCATCGTCGGCGAGCTGCGCGACACCAGGGTCGACGGTCAGTCGCTGGCGCAGACCTTCATCTCGCAACCGCCGGGTGGCAGTGGTTACGCGATCAAGTGGGATGGCGAGTGGCAGATCACCTACGAAACCTTCCGCGACATGGGCATCGCCTACGCCGCCGGCATGGTCCTCATCTACCTGCTGGTGGTCGCCCAGTTCCGCAGCTACCTGGTGCCGCTGGTGATCATGGCGCCGATCCCACTGACCGTGATCGGGGTGATGCCCGGGCATGCGCTGCTGGGCGCACAGTTCACCGCGACCAGCATGATCGGCATGATCGCGCTGGCCGGAATCATCGTGCGCAATTCGATCCTGCTGGTGGACTTCATCAACCACGAGGTCGCGCGCGGCGTGCCGCTGGCGGAGGCGGTGATCGATGCCTGCGCGGTGCGCGCCAAGCCCATCGCGCTGACCGGTGCGGCGGCGATGCTGGGCGCGTTCTTCATCCTCGACGACCCGATCTTCAACGGGCTGGCGATCTCGTTGATCTTCGGCATCTTCGTCAGCACCATCCTCACGCTGGTGGTGATTCCCGTGTTGTATTACGTGCTGCAAGCCCGCGAAGCGCGTCGGGCCGCGGCGACGAAGGAGACCACGCCATGACTGCGACACAGCTGGTGGCATGCCTGCGTTGCAACGCGATCAATCGGGTGCCGAAGCTGCGGCTACGGGAGTCGCCGAGCTGCGGCAAATGCGCTGCTGCACTGTTCAATGGCCATCCGCTGGCCCTGGACGCCGCCGGTTTCCACGCCCATGTCGAGCGTGCCGACCTGCCGTTGCTGGTGGACTTCTGGGCTCCTTGGTGCGGTCCATGCGTGGCCATGGCACCGCAGTTCGAGGCCGCCGCCGCGCAACTGGAGCCCGCGCTGAGGCTGGCCAAACTCGACACCGAGTCGCAGCCTGCGCTGGGTGGCCGCTTCGGCATCCGCAGTATTCCCACCCTGGTGCTCTTCCGGCAGGGCCGCGAACTGGCGCGCCAAGCGGGCGCGATGGGTACGGCCGACATCGTGCGCTGGGCACGCCACCACCTTCCCGATTGAGGATCGCCATGCACAAGACCCACGCGCTTCCCCTGGCCCTGGCCTGTGTCCTGGCCTTGCTCGCAGGCTGCCATGCGCACCGCGATACCGCGCCGGTCGCGAACGCGATGGCAATCCCCGCACCCACCGTCGAGCTCAGGGAACGGCGCCCCGGCTTGTACACGGCAGCGCAGCCTGCAGCCGGCGATTGGTCGGTGATCGCCGCACGCGGCGTCGGCACGGTGATCGACCTGCGTGCGCCGGGGGAGTTGAAGGATCGCGATGAGGCCGCCGAAGTGCGCGCGGCCGGCATGCGTTACATCGCGATCCCGGTGGCCGGCGCGGCCGCTATCGATGACGCGCACGCGCACGCCCTGCGCGCGGCGCTGGAGGCGGCGAATGGGCCGGTGCTGGTGCATTGCGCCAGCGGCAATCGAGTGGGCGGCCTGCTGGCGCTGATGGAAGCGCGATCGGGAACGATGACGGCCGAGCAGGCGCTCGAGTTCGGCCGCAGTGCCGGCATGGGCAGCACCGAGGCGCGGGTCAGGGAATTGCTCGACGCCGGCGAGTGATGCCGGATCTCGTCGGGACGCCATAATGGCCGGATGACCAATACCCGCATCCCCCTCCTGATCGATACCGACCCCGGCGTGGACGACGCGCTGGCCCTGTTGATGGCCTTCAATGATCCGCGCTTCGATGTGGTCGGGCTGACCATCGCCGCCGGCAACGTCGGCCTGGACCACACTGTTGCCAACGCGTTGAAGCTCTGCGAAATCTGCGATGTCGACGTGCCGGTGTTCCCCGGTGCCGATGCCCCGCTGGTGCATCCGGCGCGCGACGCCGCCTACGTGCACGGCCGCGACGGTTTCGGCGACACCGGTTATGTGCCGGCATCGCGCCAGGCAGAGGCCGAACACGCCGCGCTGGCGATCCTGCGGTTGTCGCACGAGCACGCCGGAAGGTTGCTGCTGGTGGCGCTGGGTCCGCTGACCAATGTCGCGCTGGCGCTGAAGCTGGATCCGACGCTTCCGAGCCGGGTCGCGCGCTGCGTGATCATGGGCGGGTCGGTGACCGCCCACGGCAACATCACCCCGGCGGCCGAGTTCAACATCGCCTTCGACCCGGAGGCGGCGCACATCGTCTGCAGCGCGTTCCCGCAGTTCGAGCTGGCCGACTGGGAGGCGGTGGTGGCGCATGGTTTCCAGCACGATGACGCGGACCGCTGGCTGGCTGCGGATTCGCCGCGGGCGCGGTTCTACGCCGGGATCTCGGCGCATACCCGGGCATGGTCGAAGGCCGGGCGGGGCGCACGCTGGCATGCCGCCGATGCGCTGGCGATGGCCCTGGCCCTGCGACCCGAGTGGGCCACGGAGACGCTGGAACGTCCGCTGGCCGTGGAAATGGCCGGCCTGCACACCCGCGGCGCCACCGTGGTGGACTGGAACCGCCAGTCCGGCCAGCCGGACAACGCCGCGATCCTGATGCGCTACGACCAGGCGCAGTTCGAAAGCCTGATCCAAGCCGCGCTAGCGGCGAAATAACGCCGGGACAGCGAGCCTGCCGGGTATTCGCGCAGCGGCATTTCGAGCAGCGTAGCGAGTACCCGGCAGCCTCGCTGCGGCCACATGGCAACCCAGATCGGCCGATGCTTGCGCCAAAATCCGCCAGGTCGCTATAATGCGCGGCTCTGTCCCGCTCCAATACACAGGTTCAATCCATGAAAGCCGGCATCCACCCCGAATACCGTGACGTCGTCTTCCAGGACGTGACCTCCGATTTCAAGATCCTGACCCGCTCGACGCTGGCCTCCAAGGACACCGTGAAGTGGGAAGACGGCAACGAATACCCGCTGATCAAGGTGGAAGTGTCGTCGTCGTCGCACCCGTTCTACACCGGCCAGAACAAGCTGATCGACACCAGCGGCCGCGTCGACAAATTCCGCAAGCGCTACGGCAAGTAAGCGTCCGCGCCATGCGTTGACGAACGGCCACCCTTGCGGTGGCCGTTTCGCTGTGGGCGGTCCGGAAGTGCTGCCGGGCCACGATCTGCGACTTTCGTCCGGGGCCTGGTCCGGATGGCCTGTGCGATAATTTCGGTTCCCCATGCGCAGGCGCATGGCCTGCGGGCCGGCGACGCGCATACCCCACTGGAGTTGCGTCGTGCCTGAACTTGAGCAGATCACCCTGACCGCGGGCGACAAATCCGTCGCCATGCCCGTGCTGCACCCGACCCTGGGCCAGCCCTGCATCGATATTGCCAAGCTGCCGAAGGAAACCGGCTGCTTCACCTACGACCCGGGCTTCGGTGCCACTGCCAGCTGCAAGTCGGCGATCACCTACATCGACGGCGATGCCGGCGTGCTGCTGTATCGCGGTTACCCGATCGAACAACTGGCCGAGAAGTCGACCTTCACCGAGGTCGCCTACCTGCTGATGCACGGCGAACTGCCGACCCAAGGCGAGCTCGGCAAGTTCGAGCACGAGGTCACGCATCACACGATGATGCACGAGGCCTTCCGCACCTTCCTGTACGGCTTCCGCCACGACGCCCACCCGATGGCGATGCTGACCGGCATGCTCGGTTCGCTGGCCAGCTTCTACCACAACGACCTCGACCTCGAGGACCCGGAACAGCGCCGGCTGGCCGCGATCCGCCTGATCGCCAAGGTGCCGACGATCGCCGCCGCCTGCCATCGTTATTCGATCGGCTGGCCGATCCGCTATCCGCGCAACAACCTCGACTACACCACCCGCTTCCTGCACATGATGATGGAAGTGCCGAGCGAGCCGCTGGAGCTGAATCCGGTCGCCGCGAAGGCGATGGACCTGCTGTTCATCCTGCATGCCGACCACGAGCAGAACGCGTCGACCTCGACCGTGCGCCTGGTCGGTTCCACCGGCGCAAATCCTTACGTGAGCGTGGCTGCCGGCGTGGCTGCACTGTGGGGTCCGGCGCATGGTGGCGCCAACGAGGCGGTGCTGAAGATGCTGGCCGAGATCGGCCGCCCGGAGAACGTGAAGTCGGCGATCGACAAGGCCAAGGACAAGGAGTCGGGCTTCCGCCTGATGGGCTTCGGCCACCGCGTCTACAAGAACTACGACCCGCGCGCGGCGCTGGTGCGCAAGATGACCCACGAGGTCTTGGGTGCGCTCAACGTCGATGACCCGCTGCTGGAAGTGGCGGTGCGCCTGGAAGAGGCGGCGCTGCAGGACGAGTACTTCGTCCAGCGCAAGCTTTACCCGAACGTCGATTTCTACAGCGGCATCATCTACAAGGCGCTGGGCATCCCCACCGAGATGTTCACCGTGATGTTCGCGATCGCCCGCACCGCCGGCTGGGTCAGCCACTGGCTGGAGCAGCAGGAGGATCCGGAGAACCGCATCGGTCGTCCGCGCCAGATATACACCGGCGCGCCGACCCGCGATTACGTGGGCATCAACGGGCGCTGATCGCGTCGGCTCGATTCGACGGAAACGCCCCGCGGTGCGGGGCGTTTCCGTTTGCGGGCAATGCGGGTACTGGCAGGGGCTTTCAGCCTCGATGCCAGGCGTTCGCGGTTGAAGCCCCTCCTGCGGGGACGCGCTTACGAATCTTCGTAGCCGGCGATCTCGTCCTCGGCCAGCAGCGCCTGCAGTTGCGATGCCGACGCGCGGCGCATCGGCTTTGCGTCGACGCTAGACAGCGGTGCCTGGCGCAGTACGTCGGCGGGCAGTACGGTAACGTCGAAGCTCAGTCCTTCCGCGCTGAACAGCCAGACCGGGAAGTCGCCCTCGCGGTCGCGGTCCAGGCGCAGGTGGCGGCTGCGCGCTTCCGCCGGTACGCCGTGTTCCTCCAGCCAGCGCGGGACCGCATCGGCATCGTCGTCGTGCAGGTGCAGGGCGACGGCGGCATTGGCGTCGGCGGTGCCGTCCAGTACGGTGCCGACCAGGCGCGGATCGAATTGGCGGAAGAAGTCCAGCGCCCGCAGCGCGGCCTCGCGCCGGCGGCGCAGTTCGACCGGCTGCCCGCTGCTGGCGAACAGGCGCTGGTATTCGCGCAGGGCGTCCTCGATCTCGCGGTTGCGCGGCAGCGAGGCATCGTCGTGGATGCCGAGTCGCTGCGCGGCCTTGAGCTTGGCCTGGTGGTAGTCGCGGATGCCGCCCTCGGCCATCAGTCGTGCGGCTTCGTGGGCAAGCCGCTGACGGCGTTCGCGGGTGCGGGTCTGCGCATGCATGTGCGCATGGGAATCGGGGGGCTGGCGGCTGTTCGGCATCGCGCAATCCCGGGATGGCCTGCCCGGACTGTAGCCGAGCGGGTGTGACCCCGCCATCGCGCCGATCAGAAGATGTCGAAGGCTTCTTCCGCGGGTTGCGCGTTCGGATCTTCTTCGGGTCCTAAGTCTGTTTCCATGCGCTCCAGGTCCTCGACTTTCACCCATTCGGTGATCCCGCCACCGGCGGGCAACAAGCGGCCGTTCGCACCCACGCCGACCTTGACCATGCCGTCGGGCGGGTCGAGGTTGCGCTCGGGCTGATCCTTCAGCGCGGTCTTCATGTAGCTGATCCAGATCGGCAACGCGGCCTTGCCGCCGTATTCGCGGTAGCCGAGCGAACGGAAATCGTCGCGGCCGACCCACACCGTGGTTACTACCGGGCCGCCAAAACCCGAGAACCAGGCGTCGCGGTGGTTGTTGGTGGAACCGGTCTTGCCGCCGACGTCCTCGCGGCCGAGCACCTTGGCATCGGTCGCGGTGCCGCGCTTGACCACGTCGCGCATCATTGACTGCAGCTGCCAGGCCACGCGGGGGTCGATCGCGCGCGGGGCGACGACCATTTCGGGATCGATGGGTTTGGGCTCGCGCGGGCGTTGCGCTTCGGGCTGCTTGCCGGTGCTGGCCGTCGTGACGGCAGGCGTGGCTGTCGCGGTGCCTGCAGCCGGGCCGAGGTCGAATCCGTCCACCTTCGACGGCGCGGCCACGGGCGCAGCCTGGCCCGGGATCGTGGTCACCGCGCAACCGGGGCAGGCGGTTGGCGGCTTTTCGGTGAAGACATCCTTGCCATCGCGGTCGCGCACCCGGGCGATGACCCAAGGCGTGGTCAGGAAGCCGCCATTCGCGAACGCGGTGTAGCCGCGGGCCACCGACAGCGGGGTCAGCGAGGCGGTGCCCAGTGACATCGACAGATTTGGCGGCAAGCTGGCTTCATCGAAGCCGAAATGGCTGATGTAGCGCCGGGCGTATTCCACCCCGATCGCATCGAGCAGGCGCACCGACACCAGGTTGCGCGACTGTACAAGGGCCTCGCGCACGCGCATCGGGCCGGCGAAATTGCCGCTGTCGTTCTGCGGGCGCCACATGTGCCCGCGGCGATCCTTGAACACCACCGGGGCATCCAGCACGATCGAGGCCGGATTGAAGCCGCGCTCGAACGCCGCCGCATACACGAACGGCTTGAAGCTGGAACCCGGCTGCCGGCGGGCCTGGGTAGCGCGGTTGAACTTGTTGCCGGCGAAGCTGAAGCCGCCGACCAATGCGCGGATCGCGCCGTTGTCGGCATCCAGCGAGACCAATGCGGCCTGGCCGCGCGGCAACTGGTCGATCGCCCATTGCGGGGCGGCATCGGGCTTGTCAGTAGGCAATCGGCGCACGCGCACCACGTCGCCGCGCTGGGCCAGTCCCGCCGCCGACTTGCCGGTCCACGAAATCGCGCTGCCACTGAGGCTCAGCTCACTGGCGTCGGCCAGCACCACGCGCAACTGGCCCCTTCGCTGCCGGTCACCACCGCGGGCAGCAGGCCGCCCTGCGGCGGCGTGCCGCGCAACAGACTGGCGATGGCGGCGCTGTCCGCGCCCGCCGGGATCTCGACGCCCTGTTCCGGCTTGCGCCAGCCGTGGCGGTGGTCATAGACGCGCAAACCGTCGAGTACCGCCTTGTCGGCCGCCGCTTGCAGCGACGGATCGATGGTGGTGGTGACGTGGTAGCCCTTGGTGAGCACGTCGCCGCCGAAGCGCTCGATCATCTGCTGGCGCACCATTTCCGCCACGTAGGGCGCATAGACCTCAATCTGGCGTTCGTGCGGGCTGGCGTGCATCGGCACCGCGCGGGCTGCGTCGGCGTCGGCCCTGCTGACATGGCCGAGTTCGGCCATGCGCGGCAGGATGTAGTTGTCGCGACGGATCCGCGCGCGTTCCGGGTTGCTCAGCGGGTTGCCGCTGGACGGGAACTTGGGGATGCCGGCCAGGGTGGCGGCTTCGTCCAGGGTCAGTTGGTCCAGGGTCTTGCCGTAATAGAACTCGGCCGCGGCAGCCACGCCGTAAGCGCGATTGCCGAAGAAACTCTTGTTGAGGTAAAGCTCGAAGATCTCGTCCTTGCCGAGTTCGCGCTCCATCTTCATCGCCAGCAGCATCTCCGCGAACTTGCGACGGAAGCTGTACTCGGAACTCAGGAAGAACTGCTTGGCGACTTGCTGGGTGATGGTCGACCCACCGGCCACGCGTTCCTGTCCGCCGGTCTTGGCCAGCAGCCATACGGCTCGGGCCACGCCGTTGACGTCGATGCCGTTGTGTTCGTAGAAATTGGCGTCCTCGGCGGCCAGGAAAGCCTGCTTCACCCGCGCCGGGACCTTGGCGATATCCACCGGATAGCGGCGCATTTCGCCGAACAGGCCCATCAGCCGGCCATCGGCGGCATAGACGTACAGCGGTTCCTGCAGCTCGGTGTTGCGCAGGCTCTGCACGTCCGGCAAGCGCGCGCTGACCACGTAGATCAGGATACCGACCGACAGCATTCCGATCAGGCAAAGTGCGACCACGCCCAGCAAAAACCAGCGCAGCATGCGGGGGAGGCGGGGCATTGGGGCGAATTCCGATTGCAGCCGAGCAGGCCGCGGAGTATAGAGTAGGCATTCGTGATGCCGGGCCTACAGGGGGCGACCGGTTTCCCCCAAGGCTTCCGTTAACCCGGGTGCCGGGTGCGGTGGAGAGGGTGTTTGCGGGGTGGGAACCAAGGGGCCGGTTGCCATATCGTGAAAAGTCCGTTATTCATGTACTGCAGCACCTAGTGCGCGTAAGCGCCCGTGGGAAGGGGAGATACCGTGGGTCTGGTGACGAAAACACAACCGCCGTTGATCGGCGTGGATATCAGCTCGACTGCGGTCAAGCTGCTTCAGCTTGCCCGTACCGGTGACCGTTACCGGGTCGAGCACTACGCCGTGGAACCGCTGCCGCCGAATGCGGTGGTGGAAAAGAACCTGGTCGAAGTCGAGGCTGTCGGCGAGGCGATCCGCCGCGCCGTGGCGCGCTCGGGCTCGCGGATCAAGCATGCCGCCGCCGCGGTCTCCGGTTCCTCGGTGATCACCAAGGTGATCCCGATGCCGGCCGATCTCAACGAGGACGATCTGGAATCCCAGATCGAACTCGAGGCGGTCAACTACATCCCGTACCCGATCGAGGAAGTGAACCTCGACTTCGAGGTGATGGGGCCGATGCCCGGCAACAGCGAGATGGTGCAGGTGCTGCTGGCGGCTTCGCGCTCGGAGAATGTCGAGGTTCGCGCCTCCGCGCTGGAATTGGGCGGGCTCACCGCCAAGGTGATCGATGTCGAAGCCTTCGCCATCGAGAATGCCTACGCCCTGATGGCGGGCAGCCTGAACGTGCCGCGGGATGGCCTGGCCGCGCTGGTCGATGTCGGTGCCACCATGACCACGCTGAACGTGCTTCGCGGCGGTCGCAGCATCTACACGCGCGAGAACGTGTTCGGCGGCAAGCAACTCACCGACGAGGTGATGCGCCGCTACAGCCTGAGCTACGAAGAAGCAGGCTTGGCCAAGCGCCAGGGCGGGCTGCCGGAAAGCTACGAGATCGAGGTCCTGGATCCGTTCAAGGAAGCCATGGTCCAGCAGGTCAGCCGACTGCTGCAGTTCTTCTACGCCGGCAGCGAGTTCAACCGGGTGGACAACGTGGTCCTGGCTGGCGGTTGCGCGTCCATTCCCGGCATCGCCGCGATGGTCGAGGAACAACTCGGGATCCCGACGGTGGTCGCCAATCCGCTGGCGCAGATGACCCTCGGCCCGCGCGTGCAGGCGCATGCGCTGGCGCAGGATGCCCCGGCGCTGATGATCGCCTGCGGGCTCGCACTGAGGAGCTTCGACTGATGGCACGGATCAATCTCCTTCCGTGGCGCGCCGAGCGCCGCAAGTCCCGGCAGAAGGAATTCGCCGGCATGCTGGGCTTGTCGGCGTTGGCAGGCATCCTGGTCGCCTTCCTGATTGTGAGTCTCTACAACGGGCGGATCAGCAGTCAGAACGGACGCAACGAATACCTGCGCGCCGAGATCGCCAAGGTCGACACGCAGATCAAGGAAATCGAAGAGCTCGACCAGAAGAAGTCCAAGCTGCTGGCGCGCAAGGAAGTCATCGAGCAACTGCAGTCCAATCGCTCGCAGATGGTTCACCTGTTCGATTCGCTGGTGCGCACCATCCCGGATGGCGTGACGCTTACCGCGATCAAGCAGGAGGGCGACATCCTCACTTTGAGCGGTCGCTCGCAATCCAATGCGCGAGTGTCCACCTACATGCGCACCCTCGAAAGCTCGGGTTGGATGACCAAGCCGGATCTCAACATCATCGAGGCGAAGGGAGCAAACCCCGGGTTGCCGTACGAGTTCACCCTCAAGGTCACGTTGGCCAATCCGAACGCGCCGAAGGAAGAAGGCGAGGGTGGTGAGGCCACTGTGCCTGCCGCTGCGGCAGCCGCGCCTGCCGCAGGAGGAGCCGCCCCGTGAGCACCAACAAGAAAATCAACCTGAAAGAACTGGACATCAACAACATCGGTGGCTGGCCTCGCCAAGCACAGATGGGGTTCTGCGTGATTCTGGCCTTGATCATCATCCTGTTGGGATGGTGGTTGTTCGTTCGCGGCAAGCAGGCCGAGCTCGAGAAGCTGGAAGGCCAGGAAACCGAGCTGCGTACCGAATTCGAGAACAAGCAGGGACGGGCCTCCAATCTGGAGCCGCTCAAACAGCAACTGGCGCAGATGGAGCAGCAGCTGCAACAGATGCTGCGCCAGCTGCCCAGCAAGACCGAGATGCCGGATCTGATCGTGGACATCTCGCAGACTGCCTTGGCGACGGGCATCCAGAACGAGCTGTTCCAGCCCGCTGGCGAGACCAAGAAGGAGTTTTACGCCGAGAAGCCGATCGCACTTCGCATGGTGGGGACTTATCACCAGTTCGGTGCCTTTGTCAGCGGCGTCGCTTCGCTGCCGCGTGTGGTCATCATGACCATGCATGACATCTCGCTGCAGCCCAAAGACGTCAAGACCAACCCGAATGCCCGGATCGGGCCTAACAGTCCGCTTGAGCTGGCAGGAACCGTGAAGACGTACCGATACCTCGACGAAGACGAGACAGCCGCGCCTGCAGCGGCAGCGCCCGCGCCGGCAGCGACGCCCGCCAAGGGAGGGGTCTGACATGCGCATGAAAGGATACTTTCGCGAGAGTAGCCGCTGGGCCGGCATCGCAGCGTTGGCGACCGCACTGGCGGCCTGTGGCGGCAGCAAGGGCGATCTCGAGAATTGGGTTGCCGAAGTCAGGGCGAAACCCGCACCGCCGCTTGATCCACTGCCGGTGATGCAGCAGTTCGAGACCTTCGAGTACGACGCGCAGAATCTGCGCGACCCCTTCAGCGAAATGTTCAACGGTGGCGAGGGCAGCGGCCCCCGTCCGGATGCTGGCCGGCGCAAGCAGACACTCGAGCAGTTCCCGCTCGACAGCTTCGACATGGTCGGCACGCTGGGTAACGGCAAGAATCTGGTCGCGCTGGTGATGGCCCCCGACAAGGTGACCTACCGCGTACAGCCAGGTGCCTACCTTGGGCAAAGCGATGGGCGGGTGACCGCCATTAACGAAGACCGGGTCGAACTGGTCGAACTTGTTCCGGATGGCGCGGGTGGCTGGCTCGAACGGCCGGCGACCATCTTGCTCGAAGACAATTGATTGGGGATAGACCGATGACCGCCACCAACGCCAAGCAACAGCGTCCTCTCCGGCGCCCCCTTTCCCTCGGTACCTGCGCAATCGGGCTTGCCGTCGGCCTCTATGCCGCGGGCGCGAGTGCCCTGCCTGTCACCACGCTGGTCGCGATGGGCCAGTCCGCCACTGGAGCGATGGCCGATCCGGCCAAGCGCACGCCGGATGCCGTCACGGTAGCTGCAATCGACTTCAAGCGCGGCGATGGCGGTTCGGGCAAGCTCGTGCTCCGGTTCTCCGGCGCGGGTGCAGCTCCCGATCTTCGCAAGATGGGTAACAGCGTCGTGGTCGATATCGGCAACGCGCAGTTGCCAGCGGCCCTGCAGCGCCCGATCAACGTGACCGACTTCGCCACGCCAGTGCAGCGTATCGATGCGCGTGCCACCAGCAGCGGCGCGCAACTCGTGCTGGGCACGCAGGGCGAATTCGAGTCGATGGCCTACCAGAGCGGCAACGAATACATCGTCGAGATCGTGCCGCGCGCCAGCACGGCGGGCGTCGCCAAGCCGAAGTCGGTTGCTCCGGCGATGGGTGCTACCGCGATGGGTGCTGTCACCAGTGCATCAACGGTTCGCTACAGCGGCAAGCCGGTGACCTTCAACTTCCAGGATGTGCCGGTGCGGACCGTCCTGCAGTTGATCGCCGAGGAATCCAACCTCAACATCGTGGCCGCCGATACCGTGCAGGGCAATGTCACCCTGCGCCTGATCAATGTGCCGTGGGATCAGGCGCTGGACATCGTGTTGCAGGCCAAGTCGCTGGACAAGCGTCGCAGCGGCAACGTGGTCTGGGTCGCACCGCAGAAAGAGATCGCGCAGTTCGAGCAGGACAAGGAAGATGCACGCATCAACCTCGAAAATCGCGCGGAGACGGTGACCGAGTACATCCCGGTCAACTATGCGAGCGCCGAGGACATCGCCAAACTCCTGACGGAGCAAAGCCTCAGCAGCCAAGGTGCCGGCGGCGGAGGTGGTGGTGGCGGTGCCAGTGGCGGCGGCCAGCAGGATCGCGGTTTCCTGTCGCCTCGCGGCAGCCTGAGCTACGACAAGCGCACCAATACCTTGCTGGCGATCGATATCCCGCAACGGGTGGCAAACATCCGCAACCTGGTCCAGCAGCTCGACAAGCCGGTTGATCAGGTTGTCATCGAAGCCCGCATCGTGATCGCCAACGAAAACGTGGCTAGGGAGTTGGGCGCACGCTTCGGTATCAGCGGCAGCAAGGACAATGCCTATTTCAGCGGTGACCTTGGCACCAACTCGGTCAATCGCAACGCCGATGTGGCGACCCAGATTGCGAATGCGAACTCGATTCGTGACTGGCAAGTGGAAAACCAGGAGCGTGCACTGGAAGGTCAGCCGCCGTTGCCGGCTCCGGTCCTCTCCGCATCCAGCATCACTCGCGGCTTGATGACCAACCTGCCCGCGGCCCTTGTCGGAGCCAATGCCGGCTCGATGGCATTGTCAATCCTCAATGCCGGCTATTTGCTTGATATCGAGCTGTCGGCGATCCAGACGCAAGGCCGCGCGGAAGTGATTTCCAATCCGCGCATCGTCACCAGCAACCAGAAAGAGGCTGTCATTCGTCAAGGTACCGAAATTGGTTACCTGACGGTGTCTGGGGGCAGGGTGGCAATGTGCCGACCGTGAATTTCAAGGAGGCGCTGCTTGAGTTGAAGGTCACTCCTACCATCACCAATGACGGTCGGGTGTTCCTGAATCTCAATGTGAAGAAAGACGAGCTGGATGGATTTGTTGACTTGGGTACCTTCGGCAGCGTGCCGCAGATCGCCAAGCGCGAGGTCAATACCGCCGTGTTGGTGGACGATGGCCAGACCGTGGTGATCGGTGGTGTCTATGAGTTCAGCGATTCCACCGATCTGTCCAAGGTGCCGTTCCTCGGCGACCTGCCGGTGATCGGCAACCTGTTCCGCAACAAGAGCCGCGCCAAGACCAAGGCTGAGTTGCTGATCTTCGTGACCCCGAAGGTCATGCGCGTCACTCAGCGCTGAGCCACCACGCATCGAACGACACGAACGGGAGCCGAAAGGCTCCCGTTTCGTTTTGCGGTGACGCCTGGGGCGTTCATCGACGGCGTGAGAACCTTTCAAAGCCATGTGGGTCAAACGCGGTTGAGAACGAGGGATCCAATGGACAAAACGACCCCGGATATTTCCACCTTGCACGATGCTTTCCGCAGCCTGCGCGAGGATCTCTCTCGCGAGATCGTAGGCCAGGCCGGGTTGATCGAACGCCTGCTGATCGCGTTGCTCGCAGATGGCCATCTGCTGGTTGAAGGCGCTCCCGGATTGGCCAAGACCAGTGCGATTCGTGCTCTGGCGTCGCGGCTTGAGGCCGACTTCGCCCGCGTGCAGTTCACCCCCGACCTGCTGCCGGCCGACCTCACCGGTACCGAGGTCTGGCACCCGCAGGACGGACACTTTGAATTCATGCCCGGGCCGATCTTCCATCCGATCCTGCTGGCGGACGAGATCAACCGCGCGCCGGCCAAGGTGCAATCCGCGTTGCTGGAGGCGATGGGCGAGCGGCAGGTCACCGTGGGTCGACAGACGTATCCGTTGCCGCCGCTGTTCCTGGTGATGGCCACCCAGAACCCGATCGAGCAGGAGGGTACGTTCCCGCTGCCGGAAGCCCAGCTCGACCGCTTCCTGATGCATGTGCGCATCGGCTATCCGCGGGCCGATGCCGAAACCGAGATCCTGCGGCTGGCTCGTGAGCGTGCCCGCGACGTGCTGCAAGCGGCGTCGCATGCGCCCGAGCGGATGCCGCAGGCACAAGTTTTCGCGGCCCGTGCGGCCGTACTCGATCTGCACTTGGCACCGGCACTGGAGCGCTACATCGTCGAGATCGTGCTGGCCTCGCGCGATGCCGGTCGTTATGACGCCGCGCTGGCCCGGCGCATCGCATGGGGCGCAAGCCCGCGCGGCTCGATCGCGCTGGAACGCTGCGCGCGCGCGCGCGCCTGGCTGGAAGGTCGCGATTTCGTGACTCCGGAAGACGTGCGCGCGGTAGCGCCGGACGTGTTGCGCCACCGGGTGCTGCCCAGTTATGAGGCGACCGCGGAAGGCTGGGATGGCGAGCGGCTGGTCGCCGAGCTATTGCGTCTGGTGCCGCTGCCGTAAGTGGCCACGGACACGTCGAGCCAGAGCAATCGTGACTGACGGCATCGTCCCCACGCTTCAAGAACTGGTCGGCCTGCGCGCGCTGGTGCAGGGCCGACGCGGTGCGCGGCTTGGGCGCCATGGCGTGCAGGGGCAGGCGCTTTCGAACCTGCGCGGGCGCGGCATGGAGTACGCGGAATCGCGCGAGTACGCGCAGGGCGACGATGCCCGCCACATCGACTGGCGGCTGACAGCGCGCAGTGGGCGCACCCACACCAAACTGTTCCAGGCCGAGCGCGAACGACTCACGCTAGTCGTTGCGGACACCTCGCCGTCGCTGTATTTCGGCACCCGCGTGCGCTTCAAGTCGGTGCAGGCCGCTCGCGCCGGTGCGTTGGCGGCGTGGCTCGCAGCGCGCGACGGCGATCGCATTGCCGCTTTGCGCGGCTCGCACTTGGAAGCGCCGGTGCCGCCTGCCTCCGGGCCGCGCGGGGCCTTGCGCGTGCTGGATGCGTTGGTGCGCTGGTATGCGCAACCACCTGCGGACGACGACGGCTTGCCGGTCGCGCTGGAGCATGCGCGGCGCCTGCTGCGCCCGGGTTCGCGGCTGGTCCTGCTGGCCGATCCCTCCAGCATCGCTTCAATCCCCGCGGAACGCTGGCCTGCGCTGGCGATGCATCATGAATTGATCGTGCTGTTGTTGGTCGATCCGCTGGAAACGTCGCCGCCGCCGAAACGCCTGCCGTTCCTCGGTGCACATGGCGGCCGCATCGAACTTGGCCTGGACACGGCACCGGTACGACAACGCTGGCGGCAGCAGTTCGACGTTCCTCTGGAGGCCACCCAGGCGATCTTGCAGCGGCAGGGCGCGCGGGTGATGGCGCTGTCCACCGTCGACTCCAGCGATGCGTGGCTGTCGCTGCTCGGGCGACCGCATGCGGTGCTGGCGACGGGAGCCGGGCGTTGAACCTGCCCTTGCCGCTGAAGGACGTACATCCCGGTATTGCCCCGTCATGGTGGCCGCCCGCGCCGGGGTGGTGGATGGTCGCGGTCGGAATGCTGCTGATCGGTTCTGCCATCTGGTGGTGGCTGCGCAGGCGACGCCTGCGACGCGCGGCGATCCTGCAGCTGTTCGAAGACACGGTCGATGCCGCGACCTCGCCCCCGCAGCAGGTCGCGGCGATGTCGGACCTGCTGCGGCGCGCGGCGCGGCGCAAGGATCCGCTGGCCGACCGCTTGCAGGGCGAGGACTGGCTGCGCTTCCTCGACCAGGGCATGACCCCGCCGTGCTTCGAACATGGGCCCGGTGCCCTGCTGCGCGAGGGTGCATTCCGTCGCGATGTCGATGAAGGTGCGGCTCGCGCGCTGCGAACCGTCGCGCGGCAACGCTATGTGACCTGGATGCTCGGAAAGTGAACCTGCTCGCCGATTGGTTGGGCATCGACGGCTTCGCCTGGCCGTGGCTGCTGCTCGCGTTGCCGTTGCCTTGGCTGATCCACGCGCTCCTGCCGCCGCGCGCCAGCCAGGTGCCCGCGCTGCTTGTGCCGTGGGGCGAGCGCCTGCGCAATGTGGCGTCGGGTGGCGTGCTGGAGGTGAGTCCGCGCGGCTTCCCGTGGCTGGCGATGCTGGCCTGGTGCCTGCTGTGCGTCGCCGCGGCGCGCCCGCAGCAGCTTGGCCCACCCATCGCGCCGCCGCAGGTCGGCCGCGACATGATGCTGGCCGTCGACCTGTCCGCCAGCATGGGCGAGCAGGACATGGAGCTCGGTGGACGCCTGGTCGATCGGCTGACCGCGGCGAAGGCGGTGCTGGCGGATTTTCTCGATCGCCGCGTCGGCGACCGCATCGGCCTGGTCGTGTTTGGTGATCGCGCGTTCGCATTGACGCCGTTGACGCTGGATCGCGACAGCGTGCGCCAGCAACTCGACGCCAGCGTGGTCGGGCTGGCCGGACGCGCGACTGCGCTTGGCGATGCCATTGCCTTGTCGACCAAGCGCCTGCAGCAGCAACGCAGCGAGCAGCGTGCTCGAAAAGAGCATGTCCTGATCGTGCTGACGGATGGGGTGAACACTGCCGGCGTGCTGGAGCCGGCCAAGGCTGCGCAGATCGCGCGCGATGCCGGTGTGCGCATCCACGCGATCGCTTTCGGCGGCGAAGGAGGTGGCGCGCTCTCGGTGTTCGGATTCAGCCTGCCGACGGGCGGTGACGAAGTCGACGAAGCCGGCCTGCAGAAGATCGCCCAGCTCACCGGCGGACGCTTCTTCCGTGCCCGCGACACCGAGGCGCTGGCCGGCATCTACGCGGAGATCGACGCGCTGGAACCGGTCCAGCGGCAGGGACAGGTGGTGCGCCCGAAGATCGAACGCTATCCGTGGCCGCTCGGGCTTGCCCTCGCCGTCGGCATGCTGGCGCTGCTGCTGCGGAGGCGCGCATGAGCCTGCTGTCCGCCGTGCATTTCCTGCGTCCGTGGTGGTTGCTCGCGTTGCTGGTGTTGCCTTTGATTGGCTGGTGGTGGCAGCGCCGGGCACAGCAACGCAATCCGTGGCGCGACGTGGTCGATGCACACTTGTTGCCGCACTTGCTGGAGGCGAGTGCCGGGCAACGCGCGAGTGCCTGGCCGCGCTGGCTGGCGCCGTTCGCGGCGGCACTGGCGATCATCGCGCTGGCCGGTCCCGGCTTCGGCAAGGATGAGCAGCCGTTGTGGCAGGCGCAGGAACCGCTGGTGATCGCGCTGGATCTGTCCAGCGCCACCCTCGCTCGCGATTTGCCACCGACGCGGCTTGCGCAGGCGAGGGCCAAGTTGGCGACACTGCTGCGCGAACGCGCCGGCGGGCAGGTGGCGCTGGTCGCGTTCGCCGGCAATGCCTTCACGGTGGCCCCGTTGACAGAGGACGCGGCCAATATCGCGTTGTTCCTGGATGCGCTCGATCCGGGCGTGATGCCGGAAGACGGCCATCGCACCGACCGCGCGATCGAATGGTCGCAGGGCCTGATGCGCCAGGCAGGCTTCGCGCGCGGGCAGATCCTGTTGCTGACCGACCGCGCGGACGGCACCGACATCGCCGCGGCGGCGAAGGCGAATGCTGCTGGCTATCGGGTGTCCGTACTGGGATTGGGCACCGCGCAGGGCGGGGTGTTCGATACGCCCGAAGGGCTGGGCCAGGCACGGTTGGATGCCTCCGCCTTGCAGCGCCTGGCATCGAGCGGTGGTGGCGGTTACCAGGCGCTGTCGCCGGGCGATGCGGATCTGCGCGCGCTGGGCGTGCTGGATCCTCGGCAGGATGCGGGCACCAGTGTGCGTGGGCAGAAGGTCTCGCGCTGGCGCGACGACGGCTACTGGCTGCTGCCCGTGGTCTTGCTGCTGTGCCTGCCGCTGTTTCGACGCGGCGCTGCGTTCGCGCTGCTGCTCGCGTGCGGGATGTGGCTGCCGATGGCACCCGCATCCGCCCAGGCGAAGCAACCATCGGCTGGAAGCCTGTGGCAACGCGCCGACCAGGCCGAACATGCGCGCATGCAGGACGGCATCGCTGCCTACAAACGGAAGGATTATTCGGGCGCGATCGAACGCTTCTCGACCGTCGGCGGCGCGGAAGGCCAGTACAACCTCGGCAACGCGCTGGCCAAGGCGGGTCGCTATGACGATGCGATCGCCGCCTACGATCGCGCGCTCGCATTGCAGCCCGGGCTGAAGGACGCGGCGTTCAACCGCAACCTGGTACGGCTGGCGAAACGAATGCCCAAGCGCCCGCAGGACCAGGGCGAAAGCAAGGACGGCAAGGGCGGTCAGCCGCAACCGCAGAAGCCGGGACAGCCAGGCCAGCAGGACAAGCCGCAAGCGCCGCCATCGCAAGGCAGGGGCGAACAGGCGCGCAAGCCATCGCCGCCGACTTCGCAACCCGCGCAAGACGCACAGTCGCAGGCAAAAGCCGATGCCGCGCAACGCGAACGCATGCAAGAAGCGTTGCAACAACAGGGCAAGCGCCCGGGCCAGCAGCCGGCATCCGGTGAACGCGACAAGCCTGCGGAAACCGCCGAACAGCGCGAACGCCGGCTCGCCAACGAGGCCTGGTTGCAGCGCGTGCCCGACGATCCCGGCGCATTGTTGCGTGCGCGTTTTCTGCTGGAGCAGCAGCGTCGTCGCGGAGCGACGCCATGAGCCCCGCGGTTGCGTGGTTGCTCGCATGCCTGCTTGCATCGCTTGCGTGGCCCGCGCAGGCGCAGACCCGCGCGTGGCTGGATCGTGCGCAGGTCAACCATGGCGAAACCGCCACCCTCAACATCCAGACCGACCAGTCGGTCTCGTCGATCGACTACGCGCCGCTGCAACGGCAGTTCGATGTCGGCGGGCAGACCGTGCGCCGCAGCTACCAGCGCAGCAACGGGCGTTCGACCGCGATGTCGCTGTTTGTGGTCGGCTTGCGTCCGCGCGGCCCGGGTGTGTTCACGGTTCCCGCGCTGCGCGTCGGCAACGTCACCACCGCGCCGTTGCAGCTGACCGTGGTGGCACCCTCGGTGTTGCCGGCCAGCGGCGACGCCGATGCCTTCGTCGAAACCGTGGTCGATGCCGCCCGGCCGTACGTGCAGCAGGCGGTCGGCGTGCAGGTGCGGCTGCACTACGCGGTGCCATTGATGTCCGGCCAGCTCGAACAGGATCCACCGGCGGGCGCCAGCTTGCGGCAAGTCGGCGAGGACCTGACCTACCAGCGAGAGATCGACGGGCGGCGCTACAACGTGGTCGAGCGTCGCTTCCTGCTGATTCCCGAGCGTAGCGGCGCGTTGACGCTGCCGGGCGCGCGCTTCAACGGACAGACCATGGGCGGTTTCTTCGACCAGGTGTTCGATGACGGCCGCAAGGCGGTGTCGGCGGCCTCGCCGGCCAAGCGTCTGGATGTTCAGCCGATTCCGGCAAATGCGCCGCAGCCGTGGCTGCCCTTGCATGATCTGAGGTTGCGTTACGTGCAGGCCCCCACGCAGGCGCGCGCCGGCGAGGCCGCATCCGTCGAGATCGAAGTCATCGCCGATGGTGCCACCGCCACGCAACTGCCGCCGGTCGCGCTGGTGGACACGCCGGGCGTGCAACTGTTCGCCGACAGGCCGCAGGTCGACGAGCAGTTCGTCGACGGTCGGCCGCGCAGCATCCTGCGCCGGCGCATCGCGATCGTGCCATCGCAGGCCGGCGCGGTATCGATCGCCGGTCCGCGGATCGAATGGTGGGATGCGGCGCAGGGTGTCGCGCGCACCGCGATGCTGCCGCCGTTGCAATTGCAGGTCGCTGCGGGTGCGAACCTGATCGCCGATCCGGCTGATGCAGGCAAGCAAGTGATCGCCAATGCCGGCGTGGATGCGTCGAAGTCCTCCGAATTTGCATGGTCGCGCTGGTGGCCATGGCTGCTGCTCGGCGTGCTGTCGCTGGCTGGGTTTGCATGGTGGCGTTGGCCGCGCGCGAAGACGACGGCGCGGAATGCGGATGACGAAGCGTCATCGCCCGACGCAGCGGCATCGCCGATCCCGTCGTTGCAGAATGCGTTGAAACACGGCGAGCTCGGCGTGATTGCGCAGGCGTTGGGTGTTGTCGCTGGCATGGATCGCGACGACCTGGACATGGTGCGCCAGCGACTGGACGATGCGGCACAGATCGATGCAGTCATGCAGTTGCAGGCCGCGCGCTGGGGCGATGGCGATGCGACATCGGCACTCGCTGCGTTGCGTGTCGCGTTCGCGAAGGGCGCGCGTTGGCGCAAGGCTGCGCCGGCATCGACCTCGCTGCTGCCGCCGCTGTATCCGGAGCGTTGAGCAGCCCTTTCGGCATCGTGGCTTCGTCACGACGCTCCGGGCGAGCAAGTTCGGTTTGTTAAGCTCATCCGCTACACGAAGCGGGGCGAAACGATGAGCGAGGCCAAGGCCGCGAACGGCAAGCTGCAACTGCACTGGAAGATGCTGATCGGTTTCCTCGCCGGTTTGGCGCTGGGCCTGGTCGCGCACTACAGCGCCGGCAGTGACGCTGGCTGGGTGGAGTGGCTCACGACCTACGTGACGCAACCGGCGGGCACGCTGTTCCTGCGCCTGATCTTCATGCTGGTGATCCCGCTGCTGTTCTCGGCGCTGATCATCGGCGTGGCGGAAATGGGTGACGTGCGTTCGCTTGGGCGGGTCGGCTGGAAGACATTGGGTTACACCATCGTCGCATCCGGCATCGCGGTCGTGCTGGGCCTGGTGCTGGTGAACTGGCTGCAGCCGGGCTCGGGCGTGGATCCGGCCGCGGCGCAGGCGATGCTGGCGCAGGGCGCGGACCGGGCGAAGGACATCGCCGGCAGCGCCGCCAGCCAGCCCAAGGGCCTGGACATGCTGCTGGCGATCGTGCCGGACAACGTGGTCAAGGCCGCGGCGGAGAACACCATTCTGGCGGTGATGTTCTTCGCGCTGATGCTCGGCATCGGCCTGGTGCTGACCCGCAGCGAAGCCACCGAGACCTTGCTGCGTGGCATCCAGGGCTTGTTCGAGGTCTCGATGACCCTGATCGGCTTGGTCATCCGGCTGGCGCCGTATGCGGTGTTCTGCTTCATGTTCAACCTGGCCGCGCTGTTCGGTTGGGATTTGCTGGGCAGCCTCGGAAAATACGTCGGTGTGGTGGTGCTGGCGCTCGCACTGCACATGATCGTGGTCTATTCGCTGATGCTGAAGTTCCTCGGCGGCTGGTCACCGCCGAAATTCTTCCGCGCCTCGCAGGAAGCGATGCTGATGGCGTTCTCGACCGCATCTAGCAATGCGACCTTGCCGGTCTCGCTGCGTGTCGCCGAGGAAAAGCTGCACCTGCCGAAGAAGATCTCGCGCTTCGTGCTGACCGTCGGCGCCACCGCCAACCAGAACGGCACCGCGTTGTTCGAGGGCGTCACCGTGCTGTTCCTCGCCCAGTTCTTCGGCGTGGATCTGTCGCTTACGCAACAGGTCACGGTGATGTTCGTCTGCATCCTCGGCGGCATCGGCACCGCCGGCGTCCCGGCCGGCTCGCTGCCGGTCGTGGCGCTGATCTGCGGCATGGTCGGCGTGCCGCCGGAAGGCATCGGCCTGATCCTCGGCGTGGACCGCTTCCTCGACATGTGCCGCACCACGCTGAATGTCACCGGCGACCTGATGCTGGCGGCAGTAGTGTCGAAGGGCGAGGAAGACGCCCAGGCCGCGTAGCCACTGCTTTCCCGCGTACGGTTCCGGATCGGGGCGCGCGCATGGGACAATGGGCGGCCCGCATGCCGCCGGGCGCCTCCCCAAGACGCTCATGACGACGCCCAGCCGCCGCGACCTCGCCAACGCCATCCGTTTCCTCGCCATCGACGCGGTGCAGGCCGCCAACTCCGGGCATCCCGGCATGCCCATGGGCATGGCCGACATCGCCGAAGTGCTGTGGAACGATGTCCTCCGCCACAACCCGGCCAACCCGCGCTGGGCCGACCGCGACCGCTTCATCCTGTCGAACGGCCATGGCTCGATGCTGCAGTACGCGCTGCTGCACCTGAGCGGCTACGACCTCTCGATCAACGACCTGAAAAAATTCCGCCAGCTGGATTCGAAGACCCCGGGCCATCCCGAGAACTTCATGACCTGCGGCATCGAGACCACCACCGGCCCGCTCGGGCAGGGTTTCGCGAATGCGGTCGGATTCGCGCTGGCGGAAAAGCTGCTGGCGCAGCGCTTCAACCGTGAGGGCCACGCCATCGTCGACCACCGCACCTGGGTGTTCATGGGCGACGGCTGCCTGATGGAAGGCATTTCGCACGAAGCCGCGTCGCTCGCCGGCACCTGGGGCCTCGGCAAGCTGGTCGCGTTCTGGGACGACAACCACATCAGCATCGACGGCAATACCGATGGCTGGTTCACCGATGACACCCCGAAGCGTTTCGAAGCCTACGGCTGGAACGTGGTGCGCGGCGTCGACGGACACGACCCGGTCGAGATCAGGACCGCGATCGAAACCGCTCGGAAATCCTCCGACAAGCCGACGCTGATCTGCTGCCGCACCACGATTGGCTTCGGCTCGCCGAACAAGGCCGGCAAGGAGTCGTCGCACGGCTCGCCGCTGGGCAAGGATGAAGTGGTCGCCACCCGCGAAGCCCTGGGCTGGGAACACGGCGCGTTCGAGATTCCGCAGGCCCTCTACGACGGCTGGCGCGCGCGCGACCTCGGCGCGGTCGAGGCCGACTGGGACGCGCGTTTCGCTGCCTACGCCGCCGCATTCCCGTCCGAGGCCGCCGAGTTCCAGCGCCGCCTCGCCGGCGAGTTGCCGGAGGGTTTCGTGGATGCCGCGCTGGCCTTCGCGATCAAGACCCAGCAGGACGGCCCGACCATCGCCAGCCGCAAGGCCTCGCAGAACTGCATCGAGGCATTCGCGCCGCTGCTGCCGGAACTGGTCGGCGGTTCGGCCGACCTGGCGCATTCCAACCTGACGTTGTGGAAGGGCAGCAAGTCGGTCGCCACCGATGATGCCAACGCCAACTACGTCTACTACGGCGTGCGCGAATTCGGCATGACCGCCATCGCCAACGGCCTGACCCTGCATGGCGGCTTCATCCCGTACGACGCGACCTTCCTGGTGTTCAGCGACTACGCGCGCAACGCGGTGCGCATGGCCGCTCTGATGGGCGTGCGTGCGCTGCATGTCTACACCCACGACTCGATCGGCCTCGGCGAAGACGGCCCGACCCACCAGCCGATCGAGCACCTCGCGTCGCTGCGCTACATCCCCGACAACGACGTCTGGCGCCCCTGCGACGCGGTCGAATCGGCGATGGCGTGGAAGGCCGCGATCCAGCGCGCCGATGGTCCGAGCTGCCTGATCTTCAGCCGCCAGAACCTGCCGCACCAGGCGCGCGACGAAGGCCAGTTGCTGGACATCGCGCGCGGCGGCTACGTGCTGAAGGAGAGCGTCGGCACGCCGGAGGTGATCCTGATCGCGACCGGCTCCGAGGTGGGGCTCGCGATGCAGGCCGCAGCCAAGCTCGGCGATGGCGTGCGCGTGGTCTCGATGCCGTGCACCGACGTGTTTGATCGCCAGGACGCGGTGTATCGCGAATCCGTGCTGCCGAAGTCGGTGCGCAAGCGCGTCGCCATCGAAGCCGGGGTCAGCGATTTCTGGCGCAAGTACGTTGGCCTGGATGGCGCGGTGATCGGTATCGATACGTTCGGTGCCTCGGCGCCAATCGAAGCGCTGATGCCGCACTTCGGCTTCACCGTCGAACACGTATTGCAGGCCGTCAGCGAACTCTGAGGCCGCGTTGGCTGGGCGCCGGCCGCGTCATGCCGTGCGCCCCAGCGCCAGTCGCAACAGCCGGGCGTTGATGCGTTCGGCGATCCCGGATGGCGCATCCAATCGCATGCGCCGCAATGCTTCGTCATCGCCGGTGCCACTCGTGGATAGGGCCGTGGCGAGCGTGCGTAGCAGGCCACTGCGCGTGGCGGTGCGCGCCTTCAGCCAGCCAAGCCCCTTCACCAGTCGCTGTTCGACGTCGGTGAAATCGCTGCCCAGCGGATAGTCGGGCAGGGTGCCATCGCGCCGGAACGGTGCGAGGGTTTCGCGAAGCTGGGCTGTCGTGTTGCCTTGCCATGCATCAGGCGCGGCGAAATCGCTGCGCAGCTTTCCGTTCGCCTTCGCCTCATCCAGCAGTGCCTGCTGGAAACGTGCACCAGTGATGCCGGCCATCGCGATCACGCAATCTTCGTCGCGCTTGCCGCGCAGGTCGGCGATGCCGTGCTCGGTGACGTAGACATCGCGCAGGTGGCGCGGGATCGTGGTGTGCCCGTAGTTCCAGCGGATGTTGGAAGCGCCTTCGCCGCGCGACGCACGCAACAGCAATACCGAACGCGCGTCGGGCAGGGCATGCGCCATCGCCACGAAGTTGTACTGGCCACCGACGCCGGAGACCACGCGCCCGTCCTCGAGTCCATCGGACACCGCTGCACCCAGCGCGGTCGCCATCATGCAGGTGTTGAAGAAACGCGCATCGCGCCGTTGCGCGCGCTCGAGGGTTTCGTTGCCGCCGTAGAGCTCGTTGACCTCGCTGACCCGGCGCATGCCGATGCCGCGGCGGGTCTGGTCGTCAAGTGTCCGCAGCCAGTCATAGAAATCGGGTGAACCGAGATAGAAGGCGCCGTGCAGGAATTCGCCGTCGTGTTCCAGTCGCGCATGGTCGCCTTCGCCAGCGGAGCCATCCGCAAGTCGTCGCATCAAGGCCTCATCATCGACGACCTTGCGCCTGAGCACGCCCGCCTGCACCAGCGCGCGGAAGCCTTCGTTGATCATTTCGCTGCAGCCGTACAGGCCCTGCTCGAATGGCCCAAGCCCGCCGCTCGCGATCACCGCCGGATGCGTTTCGATGCCGGGCGCGAGCGCCTGCAGCACGCGCCGGTAGGCGGCGTTGCCGGTGTGTCGCAATACCAGCGCATGGCAGAGCGCATCGGACAACGCACCGATGCCGATCTGCAGGGTGCCGCCATCGCGCACCAGGGTGCTGGCATGCAGGCCGATCGCGTACTCGGCGTCGCCGACCGGCTCGCGCGGCAATGCGAACAGCGGCGGATGCGGTGCCGGTGGTGCGATCACGATGTCGAACCAGCCGGCATCGACCGCGGCCACGCCATCCAGCCATGGCAGGTGCGGATCGATCTCGGCGACCAGCAATGGACGTGGCAGGCCACGCGCAACGATGGCATCCACGGCGTCGAAGGTCAGGTCGGTATTCGACGACAACGACAGGCGACTGCCGTCTTCGTTCGATGCGACCTTCTGCACGATGCAGTTGACCCCGCGGTCGGCCAGCGCGCGGGCGACGTGGGTGTAGTTCAGGCTGGCATAACAGCGTTGTGCCTGCGTGCTGCCGAGCAGCGCACCCGACTGCAAATAGAACTCTTCGACCTCGATGTGCGCGGGCAGGGCGTCGCGCTTCTGCGCGGCCACGTAGGCCAGGCGCGGAAAGTCCGCGCCGTACAGGCGCTCCACCACTGGGTCGAGGAAACGTTTCTCCAGCAGGCTGCGACCGCGGGGCGGGTCCAGCGACAACGCGGTGTACAACGACATCGGCCGCAACGGATCGGCTTCGATGCGTTCGTACAGCGCATTGAGCAGGCGATGCGGCTTGCCGAGGCCAAGTGGCGCGCCGATCCTGAGCGGGCCATCGATACGCGCCAGCACTGCGGTGACGGCATCGTCGAGCGATTCGAAACGGGTGGGCGGGTTCATCGGGCCAGCTTAGGCCACCTTGGTGCGTGGCTTGCACACGATGGCTTGACAGATTCGATTACAGGTGTAATTTGAATTGAAATTACGAGTGTAAACGACATGCAGGTCAGCGAAGCGGAATCGGTGGTGATGGAGGTGCTGTGGTTGCGCAGCCCGCTGGCGGCGGAGGACATCGTCTCCACACTGGCCGACAGCCGCGACTGGCAGGAGCCAACCATCAAGACCCTGCTCAACCGCCTGCTCAACAAGGGCGCGATCGCGGCCGAGAAGGACGGGCGGCGCTACCTCTATTCGCCGCTGCTCAAGCGCGCTGACTGGTTGATGCAGGAGAGCCGCGGCCTGCTGGACCGCCTGTTCGATGGCCGGGTGGCACCGCTGGTCGCGCACTTCAGCGAGCACCGCAAGCTGAGCCGCAAGGACATCGCCGACCTGCGCAAGCTGCTGGAGGAACTCGATGATGACGGCCGCTGACCTGTTCCCCATCTTGTGCGAAACGACCGTCGCCGGCAGCGCGGCGATCCTGCTGGTGCTCGCATTGCGGAAGCCGTTGCGGCACGCATTCGGCGCGGGCATTGCCTATGCCGCCTGGGCGTTGGGGCCGCTGGCGATGCTTGCGGTGTTGTTGCCGGCCGCACAGTCGCCGGTGTTGGTCGTGCCGGTCATCGCCATGCAGGCGCCGGGTGATGTTCTTGTCGGCACTGGCGGGCCGCGCGCGACGCCCGACCTGGCGACATGGGCGGTCATGTTCGTTGGCTGCGGCGCGCTCGCATCCATGTGCTGGATGGCCGTCCAGCAGCGCCGGTTCGTTCGCGGCCTCGGATTGCTGGCGGATCGCGGCGATGGCGTCTTCGTCGCCCAGGCGACCGAGGGCTTGCCGGCGGTCATCGGCCTGTTGCGCCCGCGCATCGTGCTGCCGGCGGATGCGATGCATCGCTACGACGCCGCCCAGCGCGACCTGATGCTCGCGCACGAACGTGCCCACATTGCACGTGGTGACCTCGTCGCGAATGCCATCGCTGCGGCATTGCGCTGCTTGTTCTGGTTCAACCCGCTGGTGCACTTCGCTGCCACGCGTTTCCGCCATGACCAGGAACTCGCCTGCGATGCGCAGGTGGTGCGTCAACACCCCGACGCGCGTCGCGCCTATGGCGAAGCGATGCTCAAGACACAGCTGGCTCGCGGCCTGCTGCCACTGGGCTGCCATTGGGGCCAGACCCATCCGCTCAGGGAGAGAATCGAAATGCTCAAGCAGCCGTTGCATTCCATGCGCCGTCGCGCGCTTGGTCGCGCCACTGCGGTCGCGTTGTTGCTGGCCACCGGTTATGCGGCGTGGGCCGCGCAACCTTCACAGCCGTCGATCACTACGGTTCCGGCCGGCAAGATCGCCGCAGACATCGCGTTGCGCGTCGATGAAGGCGAACCCGTGCGCCTGCGCGCTGTCGTCGACGCGGGCGTGCCGTTTTCGTTGAGTGGCGACGAAGGTGGAAAACACTATGCGATCGAGGGCTCGGTGACGCGCATGCAGCATGCTGGCCAGCCGGCGTTGGCGCTGGATTTGCGCATCGTTGAAGGAAGTAGGCAGGACGCCGGTCCGAAACTGGTCAGAGAGATCGCTTCACCGAAGATTGTCGTGAGCAGCGGCAAGTCGGCGCAGATCCATGTGGGCGAGGAGGTTGCAGACCCCGCGGGGCGTACGACGTTCAAGGGCGTGCGACTGGACATCGTGCTCACCGATTCGATGCCGGTCGCGGTCGCCGTTGCGAAGCGAGTGGCCATGCCGGCCAGCACGACCGCGGCCAAGCCAAAGCCGATCACGGCCAAGCTGGCGATGGCCGCCACGACGACGGGCCGGTTCAATACCTACGAGCGAATGCTGACCTCGCTCAGCGCCAGCTGGCAGCCACCCAAGCCGGTCGAAGAAGGCTGCTGATTTCGGAACGCCGGCTCAAGCGAACAACAGCTTGCCCGACGCGATCAGCAGGACGACGCCGAGGGCAAGCCGCAGGCCGCGCACGGGCAGCCACTTCAAGCCCATCTGGGTGCCGATCAATGCACCGATCGCGACCACGCCCAGCCACCACGGCAACATCGCCGGCAAGGACTGACCGGAATGCAGCAGGCCGGCCAGTCCGGTCAGCGAATTGATCCAGACGAAGGCGACCGAGGTGCCGCTGGCCTCGCGGGTCGGCATCCAGCGCGCGAAAAGCAACAGCGGCGTAAGGAAGATCGCGCCGCCGGTGCCGGTCAGGCCGGACAGCGTACCGATCGCCGCGCCGACCAGCAGGCCGGCGAGCCACGGCACGTCGCGTCCACTCGATGCCTGGTCTTCGGCTTCCGCGCGCGACGCATGCCGGAAAACGCCGACGGCGGCGACCAGCAACACGATGCCGAGCAGCAGCGAATAGCTTTCCTTCGGCAGTTTGATCTGCGCCGATACGAAGGCTGCCGGCGCCGATGCCAGCACGAACGGCAGCACGTTGCGCCAGCGCACGTGGCCGCCGCGCCACCAGCGGAAAAGACCGATTCCGCCGACCAGCAAATTCAGCGCCAACGCGGTGGGACGCACCTGTTCGGGCGCGAAGCCGAGCAAGGCCATCGACGCGATGTAGCCGCTGGCGCCCGCATGGCCCACCGATGAATAGAGCACCGCGACCGCGAAGAAAAGCGCGGCCAATAGCAGGTCGGTGTTGCTCACGGCGTGCCGGCGTCGCCGAGGGTCTGGTTCAGCAATTGCGCAAGCCGCCACGCGGCCTGGCGCACCCGCTGCTCGGCCAGCGGCCGCATCGCGTCGAGGTAGGCGCTGTCCATCGCGTGCCTGTCGTCCGGCGGATAGATGCCGCGCGCGTCGATCAGTCGGCAGGATTCGCCGGTCCAGGCCAGCGGCATGAAGTCGTGCGTCGATGGTGCGGGAGTGGGCGGCCACGGCAACGCGTCGAGCTTGTCCGAATAGGCCTGCAGGCCGAGTCCCCGACCGGCCAGGATGTAGTAGTCCCAGACCGAATGCAGGTTGGTGCCCATCACCCCGTCGACATACTTGCTGCGCGCGTAGGCCTCGGGCTCGATCGGCGTGCGCAGGCTGATCTGGAAGCCGTTGCCGCCGCTGTCGGTGCGGCTGCCGGCATGCATCGGCTGGTGCGCGTCGCCGATGAAATGGACGATGAACTTCAGGGCGTCACGACGTGCTTCGATCGGCTGGCTGCGATCGGCCAGGATCGCGCGTTGCGCTTCGATCGCGCCGACCACGCAGTTGTCGTCGGGACAGTCGCGGGCCAGCTCGAAGCCGCAGCCGCCCCCCTCCGCGTTGATGTAATGCCAGCGCGAGGTCGCCTTGAAGCGTTGCGGGTCGTTGTCGCGGAGGTCGTCGGCCCATGACGCCACGCCGGCGAGGGTCGGATCCGGTTCGCCAGCCAACAAGGCCGCGACTTCGGCGCGCGCCTTCGCATCGAGGTGGCGTTGCGCCAGTTCGCCGACCAGTCCGTGGCCGAGCCGGCCCCAGGCCGCGGCGGTGGAAATGGCACCCAGGCACAGCAGGGCGGCGATCAAGCGGAGATTGCGGTGATTGGCCATGCCGGCAGGATAAACCGGCATGACCGATGCCGGTATGACCGCCGTGCCATCGCGGAACGACCTGATCGATTCGGTAGAATGCGGTCTTCCCCACGAACCATCCGCCAGGAGACTCCATGGCCATCAAGGTCGGCATCAACGGTTTCGGTCGCATCGGGCGCTGCGTGTTCCGCGCGGCGGTGCAGAACTTCGGCGACGACATCGAGATCGTCGCGATCAACGACCTGCTGGAACCGGACTACCTGGCGTACATGCTCCGCTACGACTCCGTGCATGGCCGCTTCAAGGGCGATGTGTCAGTCAAGGATGGCCACCTGGTCGTCAACGGCAAGACCATCCGCCTGACCGCGGAGCGCGATCCGGCCAACCTCAAGTGGGACGAGGTCGGCGCCGATGTCGTGCTGGAATCCACCGGCCTGTTCCTGGACAAGGACAGCGCGGGCAAGCACCTCGCCGCCGGCGCGAAGAAGGTGATCCTGTCGGCGCCGTCGAAGGACGACACGCCGATGTTCGTGCATGGCGTGAACTGCAAGTCCTATGCCGGCCAGGCGATCATCAGCAACGCTAGTTGCACCACCAACTGCCTGGCGCCGCTGGCCAAGGTGCTGGACGACAAGTGGGGCATCAAGCGCGGCCTCATGACCACCGTGCATGCGACCACCGCCACCCAGAAGACCGTCGATGGCCCGTCCAACAAGGACTGGCGCGGCGGCCGCGGCATCCTCGAGAACATCATCCCGTCGTCGACCGGTGCGGCCAAGGCCGTGGGCGTGGTGCTGCCGCAGCTCAAGGGCAAGCTCACCGGCATGTCGTTCCGGGTGCCGACCAGCGACGTCTCGGTGGTCGACCTCACCGTCGAGCTGCAGAACCCGGCGACCTATGCCGAGATCTGTGCGGAGATGAAGGCGCAGTCGGAAGGCGCGCTCAAGGGCATCCTCGGCTACACCGACGAGAAGGTGGTCGCCACCGATTTCCGCGGTGATGCCCGCACCAGCATCTTCGACGCCGAGGCCGGCATCGCGCTGGACGACACCTTCGTCAAGCTGGTCAGCTGGTACGACAACGAATGGGGCTACAGCAACAAGTGCCTCGAAATGGTCAAGGTCGTCGCGGCGCAATAGCCATCAGTGGATTTCCCGCAACCGAAGCCTCCCGCATGCGGGGCTTCCCGCCATTTGTGCGTTGCACATGGCAGCGTGGGGCGGCGCGGGTTAGCGTAGCGGCATGACGTCCGCCCCTGCTTTCCGCTGGAGCCTGCGCCGTGAACTGTCCCGGGTGCTGGTTCTCGCAGCGCTGGTGCCGGTGCTGGTGTTCAGTGTTGCCCTGCTCTGGAACGAGTGGCGACGCGATCGCGACGAGTTGATGGTGCGGCTGGCGGTTGGCGCGCAAGGCAGCCAGAGCACGTTCGACGATTTCCTGGAAGCCCATCAGTCGAGCCTGCGTTTGCTGGCCGGCAACCTGGAGTCGCCGCGGTCCCCGACCGCTGGCCGCGATCTGAGCCGACTGCTGCAAGCCTATCCGGCATTCGTCCGGGCGGTAGTGACGGACGAACGGGGGATGATCATCCTGTCCCGCCGGCTCCGCGAAGAGGCCGGGAGCGAGGAGCAGGGAGCGGCAGGATCCGAGGCCGAGGATCCCGATGTCGGTTGGTTCCCGGTCGAGGGCGGCGCAACCCCGCCCGCGCCCTACCGCGCCAGCCTCCATGGCGACCAGGCCCTGATCACCTTGGCGGCGCCGATGATCCGCGGCGGGCAGGACCGGGGTGCCATCCGCGGATGGATGCCGGTGGAACGGCTGGTCCGGCAACGGGTCGACAACTTGCGCCAGCGGGGGCTGGAGCTGCTGCTGATCGACGGGGACGGACGCGCTGTACACGCGACCCCGGGGCTGCGCTGGAGTTACCTGGAAGCCGTGGGGCCACTTGGCACGGTTATCCGCGACGCCGCTGTCCCATCAGGCAGGTTCGCGGCAAAGGGGCGTTCGTTGCGCGGATTGCTTCGTGATGGCGACGAGGGGTACGTGAATGCGGTGCGGATGCGCAACGGGTGGGTGGTCGCGGTAGTCGCCCCCGAGCAGCGTTTGCGTGCGTCGGTGCTGCCGCGGCTCGGGTTCTTGCTGGGGTTGGTCGTGGTCACGAGCCTTGGCGTGTCGTTCGCCCTGTGGCGGATGCGGCAGCTGCTCTTCTCGAGCATGGGCAACCTGCTGGCCAGCCTGCATGGCTATGCGCTTGGCGGCATGCTCGATCCGCGTCAGCTTGCGCGGATGCCGGAAGAACTGCAGCCCTTGGCCGAAGGAATCGGCGACTTGGCGGCGCGAATGAACACGGCTTTCCTCGACCTCAGGCTCGTGCTGGAAGAGCGGGAACATGTCATCGCCGAGCGCACCGAATCCCTGCGCCAGGCCGTGAGCGACCTCGACCGTCTCAGTCGCACGGATGCGCTGACCGGCAGTCTGAATTACCGCGGGTTCCTGGAGGTCGCAGACACCCTGTGGCAGAAGGCGCGGGATACCGATCGGCCGCTCTCGGTGCTGGCGCTCGATATCGATCATTTCAAGCGCTACAACGATCACTACGGCCACGCCGAAGGCGACGGCGCACTACGCCGTTTTGCCGGCGCGGTGCGAAGTGCCCTGCTGCATGCGGATGACGTGCTGGCGCGGCCGGGTGGCGAGGAATTCATCGTGTTCCTGCCCGGCAGCACGCAGGAACAGGCGATGCGCGTCGGCCAGCGCGTGTGCGAGCGGGTGCGCGGTGCCGACATCGTTCACGCTGCATCGTCGGAAGGGCGGATGACGGTGAGTATCGGCGTCGCCAGCGTGCTGCCGGGTGACGAAGATGCCGAGCAGATGCTGCGCCGCGCCGATGCCGCGCTGTATCGCGCCAAGGCCGCGGGCCGCAACCGGGTCAGCGACTGAGCATGCAGCCGGAATGCACGCGCATCGCCGCGTGAAGTTGCAAAACCCCGGGGCATCGCCGAGGCTGCCGGCACGGCGAGGCAAGGGGCAGGCATGGAAGGCATGATCGCGTTGTTGGTGCTGGCGGTCCTCGCGGTGCCTGTGTTGCTGGTGATCGCGCTGGTCTCGATCTCCGGTTTGAAGCAACGCGTCGCCGCGCTGGAGCAGCAGGTGACCGCGCTCAATCGACGCGCCGTGGCGACGCCCGCAGCAACGGCCACGCTGACCGAACCGGCACTGGCCGACCTGATGCGTCAGCCTGCACCGCCGACATCGCAACCGGCGCCTGCACCACCCTCGCCAGTGCAGGACGTGCCAGTGGCGCCTGCCGTGCGCGAGCCAGCGCCTCCAGCACCGCAGGTCGGCGAGCCGACGCCGGCAATGCCTGCGCCAGCACTCGCCATCGCGCCCGTCCCCCGGCAGATTCCGCGCCCGCCGCCCGCGACACCGTCGAAGCCCGGCATCGCCACCATCGCAATGCGCGCGGTGCAACGCTGGTTCACCGTCGGCAACGTGCCGGTGAAGATCGGCATGCTGGTGCTGCTGGCAGGCGTCGCCTCGCTGCTGAAATACGGTGCGGACCAAGGCTGGTTCACGATGCCTCCGGAATTGCGCCTGGCCGGCGTGGCCGCCGCGGCACTCGCTGCGCTGGTATTCGCCTGGCGCAAGCGCGACAGCAATCGCGTGTTCGCGCTGAGCCTGCAGGGCGGTGCGATCGGCGTACTGCTGCTGGTGGTGTTCGCCGCGTTCAAGAACTTCGGGATGCTGCCGGCGGGTGCGGCGTTTGCCATCAGCATCGTGCTGGTCGCCGGTGCCGGCGTGCTGGCGGTGTTGCAGGACGCCAAGGCGCTGGCGGTGTTCGCCTTGCTCGCCGGCTTCCTCGCGCCGATCTGGCTATCCACCGGCAGCGGGAATCATGTCGCGCTGTTTTCGTATTACGCGGTGTTGAACGCGGCGATCGTCGGCATCGCCTGGTACAAGGCCTGGCGGATCCTCAACCTGCTCGGATTCGCCTTCAGCTTCGGGATCACGACCGCTTGGGGCGTGTTCGATTACTCGCCGCAGAAATACGCCAGCACGCAGCCGTTCCTGGCGTTGTTCTTCGCGATGTACCTGCTGATCCCGATCCTGTTCGCGCGACGCCGCCCACCAGGCCGTCGCGACCTGATCGACGGCTGCCTGGTGTTCGGCATGCCGCTGGTCGCGTTCTCGCTGCAGGCCGGTTTGCTGGAAGGCCGGCGCATGGCGCTCGCGTTCTGCGCGCTCGGCCTGGGCGCGTTGTACGCCGGTTTGTCGTGGTGGTTGCGCCGCCGAAAGGGCTTTGATGTGCTGGCGCAGTCGCATGCCTTGCTCGCGGTGGGTTTCGCCACGCTGGCGGTTCCGCTGGCGTTGTCGGCGCAGGCGACCGCCTGCGTGTTCGCGCTGGAAGGCGCGGCACTGTGCTGGCTGGGACTTCGCCAGCAACGGTTGCTGCCGCAACTGGCGGGTGCCGGTCTGCAACTGGCCGCGGCGGTGGCGTTCACGATCGGGCTGACCGCGGCGCGTTTTTCGCCCGGCGAGGAAATCGCGGTCCCGATCGCCAACGCGGCCTTCATGGGCGCGTTGCTGATCGCCATTGCCGGTTTCGCCAGCGCATGGGCGTATCGAGCCGCGAAGAACGACAACATCGCCGGCCTGTATTACGCATGGGGACTGGCCTGGTGGGTCGGCAACGCACTCAATGAAATCGTGAGCTTCCTCGGTCATCGCGACGAGCCAGACGCGCTGCTCGCCTTCGCCGCGCTCACCGGCTGGTTGGCCGCGGAAGTGCATCGCCGCAGGCCCGCGAGCGCGCTCGCGTTGACGGGCTTGGCGGCCCTGGCTTCGGCCGTACCGCTGGCGTTGTGGCAGAGCGGTGCACATGAGCAACCGTTCGCCGGCAATGGCGTGTGGGCATGGCTGGTCTACGCGATCCTCGGCATCCGCAGCCTGCAATGCCTGCGCGATGGCGAACACCGGCTCGCATCCGCCGCGCAGTTCACCTGGTGGCTGGTGTGGCCGCTGGTGGCCAGCCTGTTGCTGGGCTGGTTGCCCGGTCAGTTCGCGGGCATGGGCGATGGCTGGCAGGCCGCATTGATCGTGTTGCCGTGGTTGCTGGTCGCCGCTCTGGCGTTGTACCGCTGGCGTTGGTTGTCGATGCCGCTGGGCGACGCGTTCGATGGCTGGCGCGGACGACTGCTGTCTGTGCTGTTCGTGGTGCTGGGCCTGTGGTGGCTGGTGTCGCTGTTCATCGCGGGCGCTGCCGCGCCATTGCCATGGTTGCCGGTGCTCAACCCGATGGAACTCGCGCAACTGGCAGTGCTGGTGCTGGCGTTGCGCTGGCAGGTGCCGATGGGTGGACGCTTGTCGTCGTCCCGTATCGTGCTGCTGTCCGCGCTGGCATTCGCGTGGATCACCTCGGTGGTGCTGCATGCCGTGCATCACTGGGGCGGGATCGCATGGGATGGCGGGCTGCTGTCGGCCAGCCTGGCGCAGACCAGCCTGACCGTGGTGTGGAGCGTGCTGGGCGTGCTCGGCTGGGTCATCGGCTCGCGCCGCGGCCAGCGCATGTTGTGGCTGGCCGGTGCGGTGCTGATGGGCGTGGTGCTGGCCAAGCTGGTGCTGGTCGACCGGCAGCACCTGGGCAACCTGCTCGGGATCGGCTCGTTCATTGCCTACGGCTTGTTGTGTACGGTGGTCGGCTATGTCGCGCCTGCGCCGCCGCGCGGCATCGATGCGAATCCCGATGCCGACATCGGCGCGAAGGAGACTGCGGCATGAAGAAATTCGCATGGTGTTTGCTGCTGCCGCTGGTGGCCTTCGCCGCCGCGCGCGACGACTACGCCAGCCAGTGGCCGTTGGCGCTGCAACGCGACGACGGCGGTGCGTATCGGGTGGTGCTGGATCGCGAGGTCTACCGGCGGCTGCAATCGCCGCAATTGCATGATCTGGTTGTGGTCAATGCGCAGGGAACGCCGGTGGCGACCGCGGTGTTTCCCGCCGATGCGCCGCTGGCGCAATCCGCCACCGCTGTGTCGTTGCCGTGGTTCCCGTTGCCGGTCGATGCCGGCGCGTCGCGACAGGACATCGCGGCGATCAGCGAAATCGCCACCGATGGCAGTCTGCGTCGGGTCGAATTGCGCAGCCCCGGCAGCACAACGACCGCGCCAGGCGATGGTGGTTGCGTGATCGATGCCAGCCAGCTGCGTGGTCCGCTGGCGGCACTGCGTTTCACCTGGTCGGACGAGGCGCCTTTCGATCGAGGCTATCGGGTGAGCGCCTCGGACGACCTGCGCCAATGGCGCGATATCGTCGCCGACGCACGCCTGGTGCAACTGCGCAACAACGAGCAGCGCATCATCGAAAGCCGCATCGTGTTGCCGGCCGTGCAGGCGCGTTATCTGCGCCTGTTGCCAACGACGCCACAGGGCAGCGGATTGTCGGTGACGGGTGTATTCGCGGAACCGGTCGGCCGGATCGCTGCGCCTGCGTTGCAATGGGAAGAACTGCAGGGCAAGCGCGTCGAAACACCGCAGGGCCCGACTTTCGAGTACGCGCTCGACGGCCGTTTTCCGGTCGAGGCGGCCGACGTGGTCTCGGCGGGCAACAGCACGCGCGGCTGGACGCTGGAAAGCCGCGACGACGATGCCTCCGCATGGCGATCCGCCGCGTCGCCGTGGGTGGCCTATCGCATCGACAGTGGCGGCAAGGCCAGCAGTTCGCCGCCGCAGCCGGTGCACGGGAATTCGCGTCATCGACACTGGCGGTTGCTGGCACGCGAGCCATCCGAAGGTGCTGCGCCGGTGCTGCGGCTCGGCTATCGGCCCGAGGTCGTGGTGTTCCTCGCCGAGGGCGCTCCGCCGTTCGCGTTGTTCGCCGGCAGCGCGCGCGCATCGCGGCAGGATGCGCCGTTGCCGCAACTGGTGGAGGCCTTGCGTGCCGAGCGCGGCCGCGACTGGCAGCCTGCGACGGCCATGCTCGGTACGCGGCAGAGGCTGGCGGGCGATGTCGCGTTGCAGCCGCTCGCGCCGCCCACCGACTGGAAGCGCTGGCTGCTGTGGGGCGTGCTGATCATTGGTGCGCTGCTGGTGGCGGGCTTCGCCTTCAGTCTGCTGCGGAGCAAGCCTGCGACTTGAGCAGCGTTTGCGGCGACCGCGCGTGGCCGGGACAATGGGGGCCTTCATCCCCGCAGGAATGCCATGTCCATCGTCCGCATGACCGACCTCGACCTCAACGGCAAGCGCGTGCTGATCCGCCAGGATCTCAACGTGCCCGTCGCCGACGGCAAGGTCACCTCCGACCAGCGCATCACCGCATCGATCCCGACCATCAAGCTTGCGCTCGCGAAGGGCGCGGCGGTGATGGTGACTTCGCACCTCGGCCGGCCGAAGGAAGGCGCGTGGAGCGAGGCCGATTCGCTGGCGCCGGTGGCCGTGCGCTTGTCCGAACTGCTCGGCTTCGAGGTGCCGTTGGTGCGCGACTATATCGACGGCGTGGACGTGCAGCCCGGCCAGCTGGTGCTGCTGGAAAATTGCCGCATGAACATCGGCGAGGGCAAGGACGACGAAGCGCTGTCGAAGCAGTACGCCGCGTTGTGCGACGTGTTCGTCATGGACGCGTTCGGCACCGCGCACCGCGCGCAGGCATCGACGCATGGCGCGATCCGCTTTGCGAAGCAGGCCGCCGGCGGTCCCTTGCTGATGGCCGAGCTCGATGCACTCGACAAGGCGTTGGCCAACCCGGCGCGCCCGCTGCTGGCCATCGTCGCCGGCAGCAAGGTCAGCACCAAGCTGGAACTGCTGTCGTCGCTGGTCGGCAAGGTCGACCAGCTGATCGTCGGTGGCGGCATCGCCAACACCTTCATCGCCGCGCTCGGGCACGGCGTCGGCAAGTCGCTGGTGGAGATGGATCTCATCGATACCGCGAAGCAGATCATGGCCGATGCCAAGGCGCGCGGTGCCGATATCCCGCTGCCGCTCGACGTGGTGGTCGCCCCCGCATTCGCCGCCGATGCACCGGCCACGATCAAGCGCATCGACGAGGTCGGTGCCGACGACATGATCCTCGACATCGGCCCGCAAACCGCGCAGGCCTATGCGGCATTGATCGCGAAGGCCGGCACCGTGGTCTGGAACGGCCCGGTCGGCGTGTTCGAGTTCGACGCCTTCGGCCACGGCACCGAAGCGGTAGCGCGCGCGATCGCGGCATCTCCCGCGTTCTCGATCGCCGGTGGCGGCGACACGCTCGCAGCGGTGGACAAGTACGGCATCGAAAACAACGTGTCCTACATCTCCACCGGCGGCGGCGCGTTCCTGGAATTCCTGGAAGGTAAAACCTTGCCGGCGGTCGCGGCGCTGGAAGCGCGCGGCTGAAGTCGTTTGCATTGTCCGGCGAGCCATCGACGGTCGTTGCGCTGTGCTAGCGTTCGCGGCCACAGGAGCCCGCACATGACCGCACGCAAGACCGAGCAAGTCGCCGTTCCGCACCAGCGCCGCACGCGCATCGTCGCCACCCTCGGGCCGGCCACCGATCCGCCGGAGATTCTCGAAGCGGTGCTGCGCGCCGGGGTGGACGTGGTGCGGCTGAACTTCTCCCACGGCGATCCCTCGGCGCAGGTGGCGCGTGGGGAAGCGGTGCGGGCGATGGCGCTCAAGATCGGCCGCGAGATCGGCATCCTCGCCGACCTGCCGGGCCCGAAGATCCGCGTCGAAACCTTCGCCAACGGCAAGGTCGCGTTGAAGGCGGGTAACCGCTTCGATCTGGTCGCCAGCCTCGATGTCCCCCGGGCGACGAGACCCAGGTCGGCGTCAGCTACCTGGAACTGCCGGGCGACGTGGTCCCGGGCGACGTGCTGCTGCTGGACGACGGCGTGGTGCAGCTGGAAGTCACCGCGGTGGAAGGCGAGCGCATCGTCACTACCGTCCTCAACGACTGCTTCCTGTCGAATCGCAAGGGCCTCAACAAACAGGGCGGCGGTTTGTCGCTGGGCGCGATCACCGAGAAGGACCGCGAGCTGATCGTGATCGCAGCGGGCATGAACGTGGACTTCATCGCGGTGTCGTTCTGCCGCAATGCCGAAGACATGAACGAGGCGCGCCGCGTCGCCAAGGCGCACGGCAGCAATGCCGCGCTGGTGGCGAAGATCGAACGCGCCGAAGCGATCGAGAACCTCACCGAAATCGTCGATGCCAGCGACGTGGTGATGGTCGCGCGCGGCGACCTGGGCGTGGAGATCGGCGATGCCGAACTGCCCGGCCTGCAGAAGAAGATCATCCGCGAAGCCGTTGCGCGCGAGAAAGTCGTGATCACCGCGACGCAGATGTTGCAATCGATGGTCGACAGCCCGATCCCGACGCGCGCGGAAGTGCTCGACGTGGCCAACGCGGTGATCGATGGCACCGACGCGGTGATGCTGTCGCAGGAAAGCGCGGCCGGCAACTGGCCGGTCAAGGCAGTAGAGGCGATGGCGCGGATCTGCGTGGGCGCCGAGAAACAGTTCGTGGCCGATACCGATTTCGAGGCGGCGCAGCGCGGCCTGGAGCGCGCGGATCAGGCGATCGCGATGGCGACGATGTTCCTGTCCGAACACATCGGCGTGCGTGGCGTGGTGGCGATGACCGAGTCCGGCGGCACCGCGCGCTTCCTGTCGCGGTTCCGCTCCTCGGTGCCGATCTTCGCGTTCTCGCGCCACGGGCCCGCGCGTCGCAAGATGGCGTTGATGCGCGACGTGTTCCCGATGGACTACGACAGCCGCGGGCAGACCCCGCGCGAAGCCGCGCGCGGCAGCATCCGCCTGCTGGTGGATGCCGGCCTGCTGCAGCCGGGTGACCGGGTGGTGTTCACCAGCGGCGAGCACATGGAAACCCGCGGCGCTACGAATACATTGCGCTTGCTGGAAATCGGCGAGGACGGCTGCGCGGCGGGGTTGGGGGAGTTGTAGCCGCCGGCTCCGGGAGGTCTTGCGCGGCGGACGGCTATAATCGCGGGCTACCGCCGCCAGCCTGCAGGACTCCCATGAGCATCGAACAACTCGCCGAAACCGCCCGCGCGATGGTCGCCCCGGGCAAGGGCATCATCGCCATCGATGAATCCTCGGGAACCTGCGCCAAGCGCTTTGCTGGCGTCGGCATCGAGAATACCGAAGAGAACCGCCGCGCCTACCGCGAGCTGCTGCTGAGCGCGCCGAATGCGAATCAGTACCTGTCCGGCGCGATCCTGTTCGACGAAACCATCCGCCAGTCGACCAAGTCGGGCGTCCCGTTCGCCAAGTACATGCTCGACAACGGGATGATCCCGGGCATCAAGGTCGACAAGGGCACGCACGCGCTGGCCGGCTTCCCGGGCGAAGTGGTCACCGAGGGCCTCGACGGCCTGCGCGATCGCCTCAAGGAGTACTACAAGCTCGGTGCACGCTTCGCCAAGTGGCGCGCGGTGATCAACATCGGCGAGGACATCCCGTCCGGCACGTGCATCGACGTCAACACCCATGCGCTGGCCCGCTATGCGGCGCTGTGCCAGGAATGCGGCTTGGTGCCGATGGTGGAGCCGGAAGTGCTGATGGACGGCGACCACGACATCGAGACCTGCTACGAAGTCACCGAAGTGGTGCTGCGCTCGCTGTTCGACGCGCTGTACAACCAGAGCGTGATGCTGGAAGGCACCATCCTCAAGGCCTCGATGGTCGTCCCCGGCAAGGATTGCGAGGAGCAGGCGAGCGTGGAGGAAGTGGCCGAATCCACCCTGATGTGCCTGAAGACCGCGGTGCCGGCGATCCTGCCGGGCATCGTGTTCCTGTCCGGCGGGCAGGATGATGAATCCGCCACTGCGCACCTGGATGCGATGAACCGGATGGGCCCGAACCCGTGGCCGCTGAGCTTCAGCTATGGCCGTGCGATGCAGCAGGCCGCGCTCGCGTCGTGGGCCAAGGACATGACCGGCAACTACGCCAAGGCGCAGCAGACCGTGTTCGAGCGTGCGAAGGCCAATGGCCTGGCTGCGCTGGGGCAATGGGGTGAGTGACCGCAGCCGTTGCCATCCGGCAACGGCTGCGGTCACGAACGCCCGAGCGCTGTGCGCGAGGGCCGGGGGCGAGCGCCGGCTTGTCATCCTGAGCGCAGCGAAGGATCTGCTTCTCCGCGATCCAGGAAAGCAGGTTCTTCGCCTTCGGCTCAGAACGACAGTTGCGATGAAACGCCGGCCCAGCGCGGGCGTTTCCGCATGCGGCGTATGCTGCGGCTCATCTCCCATGGATCACCCGCATGCAGACGCCGCCTGCCAACCGCCCCGATGCGAATACGCTGCAGGCCGCCGCCGCGGATGCCGGAATCCAGTTGCCGGATGCGGCGATCCAGGCGTTCCAGCATGGCCGCATGATCGAGGCGATCAAGCTGGTCCGCGCGGCCAACCCGGGCCTGGATCTGGCCCGTGCGAAGGCGGCGATGGAATATTTGCAGCGGGCTCAGCGATCCACGACGGGCGCGGCGGCCGGCCAGCCCGAAGTCGCGCAGCAGCGGGGCCCGACACCGCTTTCGCGCGGCATGCGACCGCCGACCGTGGAAAAAGGCGATCCGCCCGGACAACTCCGGTGGGTGCTGATCGTGCTGGGGTTGCTTGCCGCGGGTTTTTGGCTCGCTTTCGGCGGCATGCCGGGCTGAGTCGCGCAACGCGCGTGCGCGCGTCCGGTTGACGGCATTCCTGCAACACACCCCCAGCCGATGGCAGGGGAAGGCATCACATGCTGCCCGCTAGAATCGGGAACCCCCTGTTCGAGCTGCCTCATGCCGCCACGCAATCACCGTCTTCTGGTCTTGTCGTCCGCACTGCTGCTGGCGCTTTGTGCATGCAGCAAGGACGAGGCGGCGGCAAAGCCGGGCGCGGGGCAGCGTGGTGGCTCTGTACCGGTGGTGGTCGAAGTGGTGCGTGAGCAGCCGTGGACCGACGCGCTCCGCGCGCTCGGTACCGTGCATGCACGCGAGGCGGTCACGGTCACCGCCAAGGTCAGCGAGATCGTCCAGCAGGTGCATTTCGAAAGCGGGCAGGACGTTGCGCGTGGCGCGCCGCTGGTGACATTGAGCGGCCAGCAGCAGCAGGCTTCGCTGGCCTCCGCCGAAGCGACGCTCAAGGAAGCCGACCAACTCTTCCAGAGGCAATCGCAACTGGCATCGCAGCAGCTGGTGGCGCGTGCTTCGCTGGATGCACAACGCGCCACCCGCGACGCCGCACGCGCTCAGGTCGCGCAGATCCGCGCCAATTTGTCCGACCGGGTGATTCGCGCGCCGTTCGCCGGCGTGCTCGGTATCCGCCAGGTCAGCCCCGGCGCGCTGGTCACGCCGGGTACCGCGATCGCCACGCTGGATGACGTGTCCCGCGTGTTCGTCGACTTCCCGGTGCCGGAAACCGAACTGGCCGGCGTCGCTCCAGGCCAAGCGTTGAGCGGCAGCGCTGGCGCATATGCCGGTCGCACCTTCGATGGCACCGTGGCGACGGTGTCGGCGCGCCTGGATGCGGGCTCGCGCTCGGCTACCGTGCGCGGCGATTTCCCCAATCCCGAGCGCCTGCTGCGCCCGGGCATGCTGGTCGAAGTCAACGTGGCGCGGGATACCCGGCAGGCGCTGGTGGTGCCGGAGATCGCGGTCCAGCAGATCGGCAGCGAGACCTTCGTCTGGCGCGTGAAGGCCGACGACACCGTGGAAAAGGTGAACGTGGTGGTCGGCGGTCGCATCCCGGGCAAGGTGCTGCTGAAGGAAGGTGTGGCTGCGGGCGAACGCATCGTGACCGATGGCGTGGGCAAGCTGCAGGCCGGCGCGAAGGTGGCCGCGAGCGACGGCCCGCCGGTGGCCGCGACCGCGGCCGCGGCGAAGTAAGCCATGAAACTGTCCGATCTTTCGATCAAGCGGCCGGTGCTGGCCGTGGTGATGAGCCTGCTGCTGATCGTGCTGGGCGTGATGTCGTTCATGCGCCTCACCCTGCGCGAACTGCCGGCCATCGACCCGCCGATCGTCTCGGTGTCTGTCGATTATCCCGGCGCCTCCGCCAGCGTGGTCGAGACCCGCATTACCCAGACCATGGAAGATGCGCTGGCGGGCATCGAAGGCATCAGCACCATCGAGTCGAGCAGCCAGAACGGCAGCTCGCGGATCAGCATCGAGTTCTACGCCACGCGCGACATCGAAGCCGCCGCCAACGATGTGCGCAATGCGGTCAGCCGCGTCGCCGACCGCATGCCGGAAGAAGCCGACCCGCCGGAGATCAGCAAGGTCGAAAGCGATTCCGACGCGATCATCTGGCTGAACCTGCGCTCCGAAAGCATGAATCTGCTGGAGATGGCGGACTATGCCCAGCGCTACCTGGTCGATCGTTTCTCCAGCCTCGAAGGCGTGGCCCAGGTGCGCCTGGGCGGCAGCCAGCGCTATGCGATGCGGATCTGGCTGGATGGCGACAAGCTGGCGGCGCGCGGACTCACTGCCGGCGACGTCGAAACCGCGCTGCGCGCGGAGAACGTGGAGCTTGGTGCTGGCCGGATCGAATCCACCGACCGCGATTTCATCCTGCGGGTGGCGCGCGACTACACCACCGCCGAAGCCTTCGCGCAGATGCCCATCGTCAAGGGCGCGGATGGTTACGTAGTGCGGCTGGGCGATGTGGCCCGTGTCGCGCTGGAGTCGGCCGAGCGTCGCGCGTACTACCAGAGCAACGGCGAGCCGGCGATGGGCATCGGCATCGTCAAGACCTCCACCGCCAACAGCCTGGATGTGGCCGATGAGGCCAAGGCCGAGGCCGATCGGATCAGGGCCACGTTGCCGAAGGGCACCGACATCTACGTGGCATTCGACACCACCACCTTCATTTCCGCGTCGGTCGATCGCGTGTACGAGACCCTGCTGGAAGCGATCGTGCTGGTGCTGATCGTGATCTGGCTGTTCCTGGGCAGCATGCGCGCGGCGTTGATCCCGGCGGTGACCGTGCCGGTCTGCGTGATCGCCTCGTTCATCGCGCTGTATGCATTCGGGTTCTCGATCAACCTGCTGACCCTCCTCGCCCTGGTGCTGTGCATCGGCCTGGTGGTGGATGATGCGATCGTGGTCGTGGAGAACATCCAGCGCCGCGTGGACCTGGGCGAACCGCCGCTGGTCGCGGCCAAGCGCGGCACCGCGCAGGTCGCGTTCGCGGTGCTGGCCACCACGGCGGTGCTGATCGCGGTGTTCCTGCCGGTCGGGTTCCTGCAGGGCAATACCGGTCGCCTGTTCCGCGAGCTATCGGTCGCGCTGGCCGCGGCGGTGGCGATTTCCGCCTTCGTCGCGCTCACCCTGACGCCGATGATGGCGTCCAAGCTGCTGCGTCCGCACACCGGACCGCACGCGGTGCACGGCAATCGGTTGAGCGAATGGCTCAATGCGCGGTTCACCCGCATGGCCGGTGCGTATCGACGGGTACTCGATCGCCACGTGCACCGGATCTGGTTGTTCGCCGGGGTGATGGTGGCGGCGCTGGTGGCGATGGTCTTGCTGTTCAAACTGCTGCCGAGCGAATTGGCCCCGGCCGAGGATCGCGGGTCCTTCCAGATGGTGATGGAAGGACCAGAAGGCGCGGGCTTCGACTACACCGTGGCGCAGATGAAGGAGATGGAAAAGATCCTGGCCGGCGAAGTGGGCGATGGCAAGCCGATCCAGCGCGCCAACCCGCGCGTGCCCGGCAGTTTCGGTGCCAGCGAGGAAATGCATACCGGCCGCGCGATGATTTTCCTGCAGCCCTGGGACCAGCGCGAGCAGAGCACCGCGGAAGTCGCCAGTGCACTGGAAAAGAAGTTCTCGGGGATGAGCGGCGTGCGCGTGCGCACCCAGGTCGGCGGCGGTCTGGTACGTACCCGCGGGCAACCATTCCAATTGGTGCTGGGCGGGCCGGATTACGCCGAGATCGCGCAGTGGCGCGACATCATGCTGGCGAAGATGGCAGACAACCCGGGCTTTGTCGGGCCGGACTCGGACTACAAGGAAACCCGACCGCAGATGCGCGTGGTCGTCGACAAGACGCGCGCGGCCGACCTCGGGGTGTCCGCCACCGCGATCGGCACCGCGCTGGAAACCATGATGGGTGGCCGTCGCGTCACCACCTTCGTCGACAACGGCGAGGAATACGATGTGGTGCTGCAGGCCGACCGCAAGGGCCGCGCTTCCCCCGCCGACCTCGGTGCCCTGCAGGTGCGTGCGCGCGACGGTTCGCTGGTGCCGTTGTCCAACCTGGTGACCCTGCGCGAGGTTGCCGAACCCGCCACCTTCAACCGCTTCAACCGGCTGCGCTCGATCACCCTCAGCGCGCGACTCGCCGAAGGCTATCCGCTGGGCGAGGCGGTGGCGTGGGCACAGGAGACCGCGGAGGCCAACCTGCCCGAACATGCGCAGATCAGCTGGAAGGGTGAGTCGCGCGAGTTGCAGCAGTCCGGAGGCGAGGTGCTGATCACCTTCGCGCTGGCGTTGCTGATCGTGTACCTGGCACTGGCCGCGCAGTTCGAGAGTTTCGTGCACCCACTGGTGATCATGCTGACGGTGCCGCTGGGCGTGCTGGGTGCCTTGATCGGCCTGTGGCTGACCGGTGGCACCGTCAACCTGTTTTCGCAGATCGGCATCGTCATGCTGGTCGGCCTTGCGGCCAAGAACGGCATCCTGATCGTGGAATTCGCCAACCAGTTGCGCGACGACGGGCGCAGCGTGCACGAGGCGATCGTCGAATCCTGCGCGGTCCGCCTGCGCCCGATCCTGATGACCTCGATCGCCACCATCATGGGCGCGCTGCCGCTGGTGATCTTCGGCGGCCCGGGTTCGGCCAGCCGCGCGACCATCGGCATCGTGGTGATCTTCGGCGTGGCGTTCTCCACCGTGCTCTCGCTGTTCGTGGTGCCGGCGTTCTATTCGCTGCTGGCGAAGTACACGCGTTCGCCGGAGGAACTGGCGCATCAGCTGGATACACTGGAAGCCTCGACGCCGGAGGTATCTGGTCATGCGTGATCCGGGTTCTCCGTGGAAGTCGCGAGCGCCTTCCGTTCCGTCATCCCCCGCCGCGTCTCCGCGACCGGACAGGGGCCGTTCGCCCGCGCCGCGCGAGCCTGCACCTGCGCCGGCGGGTGAGGCCAGCCCCGCGCGCGAGCATCGCGATGTCGAGTTGCGCCTGCATGGCTTGAACGCGATTCGCGCGGTGTTCGCGAAACGGCCGCAGGCAATCCGCAAGCTGTACCTCGCCGAGGCGCGCATCCCGCAACTGCAGCCGTTGCTCAAGTGGTGCGTGGCCAATCGTGTCGGCTACCGCGTGGTCGAGGATGCCGACCTGCAGAAACTCGCGGCCAGCACCCACCACGAAGGCGTGGTCGCCGAGGTACTGCGCGAGGATGCGCAGCCGCTCTCGAGCTGGCTGCGCGACCTGCCCGCCGGCCCGCAGTGCGCGCTGTGGCTGGATGGCGTGGGCAATCCGCACAACCTCGGCGCGATCCTGCGCAGCGCCGCGCACTTCGGCGTGAGTGCGGTGCTGCTGCCCAAGCATTCGACGCTGGCGTTGTCCGGCGCCGCCGCGCGCGTGGCGGAGGGCGGTGCGGAAGCGCTGCCGTTCGTGCGCCTGGGCCGCGAAGACAACAGCATCGCCCAGTTGCACGGTGCCGGTTTCAAGCTGGCGGCGACGGTGGTGCGCGGTGGCAGCGACCTGTTCAAGGCGGCGATGCCGGAGCGCGTCGTCTACGTACTGGGCGCCGAAGCCGAGGGCATGTCGCCCGAGCTGGCGAAAGCCTGCGACCTGCGCCTGTCGATTCCCGGCAGCGGCGCGGTGGACAGCCTCAACGTGGCATCGGCGACGGCGGTGTTGCTGGCGAGTTGGCGCCGCGCCCTCTAGGCGCGATCACTTGCGCACTTCTGGCACCTTCGGCGCGCTGCCGAAATCGCCGTCGGCGTCGGCGGCAAGGAACGCGAACACCGTGTATGCCGCGACGTTCTGCGCGAGTGCCTTCGGGTCGATCTTGTCCAGGGTATCGTCCGGTGTGTGATGCAGGTCGAAGTAGTCGGTGCCGTCCTGCGACAGGCCGGCGCAGGCCATGCCGATCGCGTTGAACGGAGACAGGTCCGGCCCGCAACCGTCGCCGTCTTCGCGATGTTCGATGCCGAGCGGCGCAAGCGCCTGCGCGATCTTCGCCACGGCATCCTTGGCGTAATCCGGCGTCTTCGCCGCGAAGGCATAGATGCGACCGGCACCGAAGTCGCTTTCCGCGCCAAGCTGATGCTTGCGGATGTCCGCGGCGTGCTTTTGCGCATAGGCGCGGCCGCCCCACAAGCCCTGCTCCTCGTTGGCGAATGCGATCACCCTGATCGTGCGCGCCGGACGCTTTGCCTGCGGCAACGCGCCGATCAGATGCCCGGCGGCCATCGAGATCGCCACGCCCGCACCATCATCGATCGCGCCGGTGCCCAGGTCCCAGGAATCCAGGTGGCCGCCGATCACCACCACTTCGTGCGGCTTCGTACGGCCGGTCATTTCGCCGATCACGTTCTGCGAGGTGTATTCGCCATCCCAGCCGCAGTCCAGTTGCAGCGAGATCCGGGTCGCGCCCAGTGCGGTGAGCCGTGCCAGCTGGTCGGCATCCGGCAGGGACAGCGCAGCGGAGGGGATGGGCGTGAGGCTTTCATCGAACCGGGTCATGCCGGTGTGCGGGTTGCGATGGGAATCGGTGCCTGCGGAACGCATCACATAGCCGATCGCACCCGCCTTGATCGCCGCAGAGGGTCCCGCGCTGCGCACGCGTCCGCCAGGGCCATACCCGCGACCGTCGCGCGCACGTTCCATCCGGTAATCGACAAAGGCGATCTTGCCGGCGAGCGAACCGGGCACCGCCTTCTGCAAGTCATCAAGCGACGCGAACCGCACGACCTCGCCTTCCACGCGGCCACCCGGACTGCCGCCGAGTGCAGTCACGTGCAATGCCTGTGCACTCGCGCCCAGCACGCGTGCGGACTCGCTGCGGCGTTCCCATTTCGGGAAGGTCACCGGTTCCGTCCACACCTTGTCGTAGCCCAGCGCCTTGAACTTGGCCTTCGCCCATTCCACCGCGCGCGCATCGGCTTCGCTGCCGGCAAGGCGCGGCCCGACTTCGGTGGTCAGCGATTCGACGACCTTCCAGCCGGTGTCATCGGCCAGTGCGCGCTCGCGCAAGGTTGCGGCCTGCGCCATCGCCGTATCGTCGATGCGCGTGGGCTGTTGCGCCTGCAACGGCAGTGCGACCAGCAGGGACAGGGCGGCGGCAAGCAGGGTGCGGCGCATGGCGAATCCGGTAGACGACGAAGCCGCGAGTGTAAGGCTCGCGGCTTCGTCGAAGATGTGCTGGAAGTCGCGCGGTTATTTCTTCAGCGAATCGCGGATCTCGCGCAGCAGCAGCACGTCTTCCGGGGGAGCGGCCGGCGCTTCCTCGGGCTTCCTGTGCACGCGGTTGATCGCCTTGACCACCAGGAAGATGGCGAAGGCCACGATCACGAACTGGACCAGGGCATTGATGAATTCGCCATACGCCAATACGACGGCGGGTACTTCCTTGCCTGCGGCATCGACGGTCGCTTCCTTCAGGACGATCGCCATCTTCGAAAAATCCACGCCACCGATCAGCAGCCCGAGCGGCGGCATGATGACCTTGTCGACGAGGGCAGTGACGATCTTCCCGAACGCCGCACCGATCACCACGCCGACGGCGAGGTCGATGACGTTGCCGCGCATCGCGAATTCCTTGAACTCCGTCATCATGCCCATCGCGTGCTCCTGTCAGGTCGTGGTTGGCGTGCGGTCAGCCTACACCGACGCCTGCACGATGTGACCCTGCAGTCGCGCGATATCGCCCAGTCGCGCATCGAAGGTGTCGCCTGGTTGCAGCGCGGCCACGCCGGCCGGCGTGCCCATGAACACCAGATCGCCCGCACGCAGCGCGTACAGCTTCGAGAGTTCGTGCAGGATCTCCGGCACGTTCCAGATCAGCTGGTCCAGTCCGGACTCTTGGCGGCGCTCGCCGTTGATGTCGAGCGACAACGCCAGTGTTTCGATGTCGCCGGCTTCCGAGGCTGGTAGCAGGGCACTGACCGGTGCGGAATGATCGAAGCCCTTGCCGGTATCCCACGGCAGGCCTTTGGCTTTCGCTGCGGCTTGAAGGTCGCGGCGGGTCAGGTCCAGGCCGACGCCGTAGGCGAATACCAGCAGCATCGCGTCATCGACCGCCAGCTCGCCCGTGGGCGCATCGCTGCCCAGTGCGACGACCAGTTCGACTTCGTGATGCAGGTCCGATGTGCCTGGCGGATACAGCACCTCGCCATCGATGACGACCGCATCGGCCGGCTTCATGAAGAACACCGGGTTGCCGCGCTCGGCTTTCGAGGCGGGTGCGCTGGCACCCATCTCGCGCGCGTGGTCGGCGAAGTTGCGGCCGACGCAGTAGATGCGCCGCACCGGGAATGCACCGAGGAGCTTGCCGGCGCGGTCGCGAACCGGGATGCGTGGCGTCGGCGCGGCAGCGATCAGATCGCCGGAAGCCGGGTCGTCCATTCAGTGCGCGAGCGGCAGTTGCGCCTTGCCGACGACGCGATAGTCGCCGTCGATGCTGCGCGCGTGCGCAGCCATCGGCGTGCGTCGCTGCTTCATGAGGCGATACAGCATGCCGACGGCCAGCATCGCGATGCCCACGAACACACTGACGAACAGGAGTGCGAGCAGCAGCGCAACACCGACCAGGCCCAGCGCGATGCGCAGGAACGGATGACGCGGACGACGCGGTGCGCCGAAGGTGGCGAAACGCACGCGGTTGAACAGGGTATTGCGGAAGATCGACATCGTGGTCTGGTTCCTGCGGCGCCGGAGCGCCATGACACAATGCCGGCAGTATCCGGAGATCGGCCGCGCAAGTTGTGAGCAGTTCGTTAAATCATGGCGATGGCGGGATCGGCCACGAGGCCGCGCAAGCGCTGGCGCGGCTCGATGCATTGCCGCCGGACAGCGTGCATGAAATCGAGGCGGTGGTGGAGGGCGATGCGGAATCGCTGCTGCTGTATCGCGATGCCGCCGGCGATGTGCGCGCGTGGCTGAATGTGTGCCCGCATGCGGGGCGTCGGCTCGATTGGGCACCGGGCAAATTCCTGCGCGCGAAGGACGGCACGCTGGTCTGCGCGGCGCACGGTGCCAGCTTCGAACTGGCGAATGGCGTGTGCGTGGCGGGGCCTTGTCGAGGAGAGGCGTTGCGTGCTGTCGCCGTCGAGGTGCATGGCGATGCGGTTCGGCTGGCACATCGATCCTGAGCCGTCATTCCGGCTTTCGCCGGGATCACGGCTGATAAAGCAGGTTGATCGCGATGACGATCACCACCAGATACGCCAGCGACAGCGGTCCGCCGACGCGCCACAGGTCGCGGCCTGCGTAGTTGGCCGGGCCGGTGACCATCGACATCACCGGGTTGGATGCGGTCATCAGGTTGTTGGATGCCGACAGCGCGACGATCAGCGCGAACGCGACCGGATCACCGCCCGCCGCCAGCGCCACGTTGATCGCGATCGGCACCATGATGATGGTCGCGCCGATATGGCTGATCGCCAGCGAGAACAGGGTGGTCAGCAGGCCGATGAGGAATTGCAGCAGCCACAGCGGGAAACCTTCGGGCAATTGCTCCAGGGTGTGCCCGGCGAGCCAGGCCGCCGCGCCGCTGGAATCCATTGCCCAGCCCAGCGGGATCAGGCAGGCCATCAGGAACACCGTCTTCCAGCTGATCGCCGCGTAGGCCTCGTCGACGTGGATCACCCCGGCGACCAGCATGCCAGCCACGCCGGTCATCAGCGCGATCGGCACCGGGATCTTGGAGGAAAGCGCCAGCAGCATCGACGCCGCGAAGATCGCCATCGCGATCTTGAACTTGTGCGGGCGCTGCTCGTCCTTCGGGTAGTCGGTGACCACCACGAAATCCTTGCCTTTCGCCGCCTGCGCCAGGTCGGTCCAGATGCTGTGCAGGACCAGCATGTCGCCGGCGCGGATCGCGGTGTTGCGCACGTCCTCTCGCAACACCTGCTTGTCGCGGTTGATCGCCAGCAGGCTCAGTCCGTGCTGCTTGCGCAGGCGCAACTGCGCCTGGGTCTTGCCGATGAAGCCGGAGGTCGGTGGCACCACCGCCTCGGAGATGCCGGCGCGGCTCGGGTTGAACAGGTCGCCGAATGCGCGCAACCGCGACGACATCCGCAGGAAGTTGTTCTGGGCGAAATCGGTGACCAGTTGCTTCGGCCCCATCGCGCCGAGCACGCTGCCGACCCAGATCCGCGCGTCGGCCGGGGGCGACAGGCGCGACTCGTTGGCGGTCTGCAGGGCCAGGAACAGCGGCGCGCCATGCAGCGCTTCGGCATCACCCAGGCTCATGCCGACCAGCGGACTGTCGACGCCGACGGTGAGCTCGTGCACGTCGCCCTCGATGCCGTAGGCACGGGCGAAGTAGCTTTGCGTGCGCGCCGGCGTCACTGCGTCGCCGCCGTCCTCGCGCAGCAATTTGCTGCCGAAGAAATGGAAATACGCCAGCGACAGCGCCAGCAGCGCCAGGCCGATCGGCATCGGCGCGAACATGTTCAGCGGTTCCAGCGAGGCCGCGCCGGACGGCAGGTTGGCGTTGGCCGCGACCAGCAGGTCGTTGAGCAGGATCAACGGCGAATTCCCGACCATGGTCAGCGCGCCGCCCATCACGATCGCCGCCGCCAGCGGCAGCAACATGCGCGACAGGGTCAGCCCGGTGCGCGACGACAAGCGCGACGCCACCGGCAGGAACAGCGACATCACCGACGGGTTCTGCATGATCGAACTGGTCATGCCCGCCGCTGCGGTGGTGTACAGCAGCAATCGCGATTCGACGCCGTGCGCGCGTCGCAGCAGCCAGCTGGCCAGGCGGTTCAGCGCGCCGGTGCGGTCCAGTCCCGCGCCCAGGATCATGGTCGCGATGATGCTCATGACCGCGCTGCCCGAGAAGCCGCCGAACAGGTCCTCGCGCGGCACCAGCCCGGTCAGGCCCAGGATCACCAGCACGACCAGCGCGACCACGTCGGCGCGGATGCGCTCGAACAGGAACATCACCATCGTGAAGACCACCAGCCCGAGCACGAGCTCCATGTCGGTGGTGAGCGTCAGCGCGGTGTCCATTCGGCGGCGTGGCGTCCTTGTCCGTGTTCGATCAGAGGATCAGCAACGGTCGTACAGCAAGTCCCACACGCCGTGGCCGAGCTTCTGGCCGCGGGTCTCGAAATGCGTCTGCGGCCGCCAGTCGGGGCGTGGCACCGCACCGCGCATGCCGGCGCGATTGGCGATGCCGTCGGTCGCGTCGAGCACGTCCCACATCTGCTCCGCATAGTCCTGCCAATCGGTGGCGAGGTGCAAGCGGCCATCCGGCGCGAGCTTGCGCACCAGCAGCACGGCGAAATCCGGATTCACCAATCGGCGCTTGTTGTGGCGCTTCTTGTGCCACGGATCCGGGAAGTAGATGCGGATCTCGTCCAGCGACCCATCGGCGACCTCGTGTTCCAGCACCTCGACCGCATCGTGGTGGTAGACCCGCGCGTTGCGGGCATCGTCCGCGGCCAGCGCGTTCAACAGGCGACCGACGCCCGGCGCATGCACTTCGATGCCGATGTGGTCGCGTGCCGGGTCGCGTTGCGCGGAGTAGCGGAAGGCCTCGCCGTTGCCGAAGCCGATCTCGAGGATGCGCTTCGCATCGCGCCCGAACGCGGCATCGAAATCGCGCGCTGTACCTGCGTAATCGAGCCCGAAACGTGGCCACAGTTCATCGAACGCGCGTTGCTGCGCCTCGGTGAAGCGGCCCTGGCGCAGCACGAAGCTGCGCACCTTGCGCTGCCCTTCCTCGATGGTGAATGGCTTCCGCGGTGCCTTGCGCCCGTCGCTCGCGAACGGATCGGTCATCTCAGGCGATCAATCCGTCGATCGGCGACGACGCCGAGGCGAAGCGCTTGCGCGGGATGCGCCCGGCCTTGAACGCGGCGCGGCCGGCTTCGACCGCCAGCCTCATCGCATGCGCCATCAGCACCGGGTCCTTCGCACCGGCGATCGCGGTGTTCATCAGCACGCCATCGCAGCCGAGCTCCATCGCGATGGCGGCATCGGAGGCGGTACCGACGCCGGCATCGACGATGATCGGCACCTTCGCGCTCTCGATGATCTCGATCAGGTTGTACTTGTTCTGGATGCCCAGGCCGGAACCGATCGGCGCGGCCAGCGGCATGACCGCCACGCAGCCGATCTCCTCCAGGCGCTTGCACAGCAGCGGATCGTCGCTGGTGTAGACCATCACCTCGAAGCCGTCCTTGACCAGGATCTCGGCGGCCTTGAGCGTCTGCACCACATCCGGGTACAGCGTGCGCTGGTCGCCCAGCACTTCCAGCTTGGTCAGGTTGTGGCCGTCCAGCAGTTCGCGGGCGAGCCGGCAGGTGCGCACGGCATCCTCGGCGGTGTAGCAGCCGGCGGTGTTGGGCAGGATCGTGTAGCGATCCGGCGGCAGCACGTCGAGCAGGTTGGGCTCGCCCGGGGTCTGGCCGATGTTCGTCCGGCGAATGGCGACCGTGACGATCTGAGCACCCGCAGCCTCGGTCGCCAGGCGGGTTTCATCGAGATCCTTGAACTTGCCGGTGCCGGTCAACAGGCGCGAGGCATATGGTTTGCCGGCGATGACCAGCGGGTCGTGCGCGAGAAGGGTCGTCATGTGCCGATTATCGCCGAAGGTGGAAGCGGCGGGTGTTCGTGCAGCGGCATTTCGAGCCGGGTAGCGAATGCCCGCCGCTCCCGCCTTCGGCCTCAACCACCGCCCAATGCATGCACGATCTCTACCGTGTCGCCGGGCTGCAGGACGTGCGTCGCATGCCGGCCGCGCGGGACGATCTCGCCGTTGACCTCCACCGCAACCCGGCGCTGGGCCAGGCCTTCGTCTTCTAGCAGGGCGGCGAGGGTGGCCGGTTCGGCGATCTGGCGGGTTTCGCCATTGAGCTGGATGTCCATGCCGCGATTGTCGCCGGTTCGCACCCGGTGCGTGCGGCGGTGCAACATGAAGCCGTTAGATTTTCGTGAAACCATACGCGCCATTCGCTGTCGTATGTCGGCGCGCTGGCCGCCATTGCCAGGCACCTCCCACCCGATTCATCCGAGGATTCCCCATGAAAGCCACCCTCCGCCGGACCCTGCTGACCGCCGCGATCGCGCTGGCCGCCGCACCGGCCTTCGCCGGTCCCGCCGACTCGCCGTTCACCCAGACCATCTTCTTCGGCGACAGCCTGACCGATGGCGGCTTCTTCCGTTCGCTGCTGCCGGCCAACGTGCAGAACGTCACCGGCCAGTTCACCACCAACCCGGGCTACGTCTGGTCGCAGTACCTGGCCGACTACTACGACAGCAACGCGGACGTCGCGTGGAAGGCGACCGGTGCCACCCCGGCCCTCAGCGCCGGTGGCAACAACTGGGCCGTGGGCGGTGCGCGCGTGGGTACCGATACCGTCGATGTGCTCGGCTACACACCGTCGCTGGCCAGCCAGTACGCGCGCTATCTGAGTTCCGGCAACACGGTCGATCCCAATGCCCTGTACACGGTGTGGGGCGGCGGCAATGACCTGTTCGCGGTGCAGGCGAACCCGGCACAGGCGCAGGTCATCATCGGCGGTGCGGTGACCGCGCAGATCGGCCTGGTCGGCGCGCTGACCCAGGCCGGTGCCAAGTACATCCTCGTGCCCACGATTCCCGACCTCGGCCTGACCCCGGCCTCGCGCGCGGGTGGTGCGCTGGCCATGGCCCAGGGCACCGCGCTCACCAACAGCTACAACAACGCGTTGTTCGGTGGCCTTGCATCGGCCGGCCTGCATGTGATCCCGCTGGACACCTTCCACTTCCTGCAGGAAGTGGTGGCCAATCCCGGGCAGTTCGGCATCACCAACGTCACCGGCACTGCCTGCCAACCGCAGATCACCGCGCAGTCGCTGACCTGCAACCCGACCTCGCTGGTGGATCCGGGCGCCCCCAACAGCTACCTGTTTGCCGATGGCGTGCATCCCACCAGCGGCGCGCACAAGGCGATCGCCGACTTCGCGATTTCCGTGATCGAGGGGCCGCGCCAGATCGCGATCCTGCCGCGCTCGGCATCGATGGTCGGCCGCGCGCGCGCGCAGCAGGTCGACAGCGCCGTCAGCGGCATGTTGCTGGCCGAAGGCGACGGCACTCACTGGTGGGCCGACATCCGCGGCGACCAGCAGCGCTCGCAGAATCCGGGCTTCGACGGCCCCGGGCTTACCGGCAGCGTCGGCGTCGGCTGGCGCAGCGGCAACCTGACCTACGGCGCGTTCGCCGGCTACGGCCGCCAGGACATCGACTTCGGCGAGCGTCGCGGCGATTTCCGCCAGACCGATGCCGGCGTCGGCGGCTTCATCGGCTGGACCAGCGACGCGATGTGGGCCACCGGCCAGCTGAGCTGGACCAAGCTCGGCTATGACGTCCACCGTCAGGTCAACCTGGGCCAGGCCAGCCGCGTCCACAGCGGTTCCCCGGATGGCGACAACCTGAGCGTCGGTGGCAGCGCTGGCTGGAACTTCGGTCACGAGAAGCTGGTGCACGGCCCGGTGTTGAGCGTGCTCGCGCAGAAGATCTCGGTCGATGGTTATGTCGAGAACAGCACGGAGTCCACTGCCCTCGCATACCTCGAGCAGAACGGCGACTCGCTGATCGGCAGCGTGGGTTGGCAGGCGAGCTTCGCCATCAACGACCATGTCAAGCCGTATGCGCGCCTGACCTGGGACCGCGAGTTCGAGGATGCGCCGGCGCAGGCGTTCGCGCAGTCGGTGTCGATGCCGGGCACCCTGCCCTACGCGGTGCCGGGCCTGCCGCTGGACGACACCTACGGCACCTTGACCTATGGCGTGCACAGCGAGCTGTTCGGGCTGGACGTCACCACCGGCAGCAATATCACCGTCGGCCAGAAGGGCGGCAACGACGCCAGCTTCTTCCTGACCGTCAGCGGCAAGTTCTGAACCGGTACGCAGCGCAGGCCCGGGAGGTCTGCGTTGCGTCATCCGCGGAGCGCGGCATAGACTTGCCGCGCAATCCAACACCGGTACCGCGGGTGTAGCTCAATGGTAGAGCTGTAGCTTCCCAAGCTACTGACGAGGGTTCGATTCCCTTCACCCGCTCCACAATCATGATCACGGCAGGGCGGACTCCTCGACGGATGCCGCCCTTCCTGTTTCCGGGGCGCATGGATGGCGATGATCGAGGTCGGCTGGCGCGAATGGGCGGGACTGCCCGCACTCGGCCTGCCGCGCGTGCGCGCCAAACTGGATACCGGTGCGCGCAGCTCCGCGCTGCACGTGGATCGGCAATGGCGTTTCACCGAGGCCGGCGCGCCCTGGGTCGGTTTCTCGCTGATTCCGGCGCGGCGCGCATTGCCGATGGAGGTGTTCGCCCCGGTCGCGGACGAACGTGAGGTCACCGATTCCGGTGGCCACCGCACCCGGCGCGTGTTCCTGCGTACCCGGCTGGAGCTGGCCGGGGTCGGTCGCGACATCGACATCAATCTGGCGGATCGTTGCGGCATGCGCTTCCCGATGCTGCTCGGGCGCACGGCATTGGCCGGAATGTTCGTGGTCGATCCGTTGGCTTCGTTCATCCACCGGCGCAAGCCGCGTGGAACCATTGCCGCCCCCGACGCCCCAGCACGAAGCCCTCGATGAAACTCGCCATCCTGTCGCGCAACAGCAAGCTCTACTCGACCCGTCGCCTGGTCGAGGCGGCACGCGCGCAGGGCCATAGCGTGCGCGTGCTGGATCCGCTGCGTTGCTACATGCGGATCAGCACCGATGGCTTCGAGATGCGCTACAAGGGCGCGCCGATCTCCGGCTATGCCGCGGTGGTGCCGCGGATCGGCGCGTCGGTCACCCGCTACGGCTGCGCAGTGCTGCGGCAGTTGGAGCTGATGGACAGCTACACCCCGAACAGCGCGGCGGCGATCGCCCGCGCCCGCGACAAGCTGCGCTGCCACCAGGTGCTGGCCGCGCGCGGGATCGGCTTGCCGGTGACGGTGTTCGGCGACAACCCCGACGACACCGGCGACCTGCTGGCGATGCTCGGCCCGCCGCCGCACGTGGTGAAACTCAACGAAGGCACCCAGGGCAACGGGGTGATGCTGACCGAGAAGCTGTCGGCATCCCGCGGGGCGATCGAGACGCTGCGCGGGCTGTACGCGAATTTCATCGTGCAGGAGTTCATCGCCGAGGCGAAGGGTGCCGACCTGCGCTGCTTCGTGGTTGGCGACCGCGTGGTCGCCGCCATGCGCCGGCAGGCACCGAAGGGCGATTTCCGCTCCAACCTGCATCGTGGCGGCAGCGCCAAGGCGGTGCGCGCGACGCGCGCGGAAATGGACACTGCGGTGCGCGCGGCGAAAATTCTCGGCCTGGGCGTGGCCGGCGTGGACCTGATCCGCAGCAAGCGCGGGCCGCTGGTGCTGGAGGTCAATTCCTCGCCCGGCCTGGAGGGCATCGAGGCAGCGACCGGGGTCGACGTGGCGGGCACGATCATCGCCCACGTCGCGAGCCACGGTACCTCGCCGCGCAAACGCGAACGCAACACCGATTTGACGGATTCTTAATCGCGCAGCCCGTATCGTCGCCCACGTGGTGCCGGTGATTTCCCCCCAGCGGCAACATGCAGGGCAGCAGTGACCTTAAGGCCCAGGCGTCCCCCGCCTGGGCCTTCGTTTGTCCGCTTGCCGGTGCCTCCCCATCCGGACGCAGCGCGCCATGCCTGTGACAGAATCCCGGAACCGTCGGCGCTCCCGGCGGTCACATCGCAACGCCCGCCCCGCAAGGAAGACTGCATGCGCATCCTGGTCATCGAGGACAACTCGGACATCGCCGCCAACCTGGGCGACTACCTGGAGGATCGCGGCCACACCGTCGATTTCGCCGCGGATGGCGTGACCGGCCTGCACCTGGCGGTGGTGCACGAGTTCGATGCGATCGTGCTCGACCTCAACCTGCCCGGCATGGACGGTCTGGAAGTCTGCCGCAAGCTGCGCAACGAGGCGCGCAAGCAGACCCCGGTGCTGATGCTGACCGCCCGCGATTCGCTGGACAACAAACTGGCGGGGTTCGATTCCGGTGCCGACGACTACCTGATCAAGCCGTTCGCGCTGCAGGAAGTCGACGTGCGCCTCAACGCGCTGGCACGGCGCGGCAAGGGCCCGCAGGCGCGCGTGCTCAACACCGGCGAGCTCGAATTCAACCTCGACACCCTCGAAGTCCGCCGCGAGGGCAAGTTGCTGCAACTCAATCCGACCGCGCTGAAGATCCTGCAGTCGCTGATGGAAGCCTCGCCGGCAGTGGTGACCAGGCAGGAACTCGAGACCCGCGTGTGGGGCGAGGAGTTGCCCGATTCGGATTCGCTGCGCGTGCATATCCACGGTCTGCGCGCGGTGATCGACAAGCCGTTCGGCGTGCCGATGATCCAGACCCGCCACGGCATCGGCTACCGCATCGCGCCGCCAGAGCCCGATGCCTGAGGCGGCCGCGCCGCGACGCGCGCCGGCCGGCAGGCGGCGGCTGCGCACCCGCATCATCCTGTCGTTCGCCCTGTTGGGCCTGAGCCTGACCCTGTTGCTCGCGTTCGCGACCAACTGGGTGCGCGGCCGGGTCGAGGAGGACATGATCACCGACCTGATGGACCGCAACATCAACGCCTATGCGGACCGCTATTACGCAAGCGGCGGGCGCGACATCGGCCTGCCGGTGCAGCAGATGTACGGGCGCGTTGTGGGCAAGGACAAATTCGAAGCGCTGAAGGCGGAATATCCGGAATGGTACGGGCTCGGCGACGGGATCCACCCCATGGTCGGAACTGACGAAAAGGGCATGCCGCTGGCCTACAAGCTCGCCGTCCGCAAGACGCCGGATACGTGGTTCTTCCTTGCCTACGACATGCAGGAAAGCGCACGCCGGACGGAGAAGTTCGAGAAGGCGCTTTATCTGGTCGTGCCGCTGTTCACGCTGCTTTCGTTGCTGCTCGGCTGGTGGTCGGCATCGCGCGTGATGGCACCCGTATCGGAGCTGGCACGCAGATTGCGGCGGAGCGGCAACAGCTCGGATCCGGAAGCGCTGACGCCGTATTTCGCGGAGGATGAAGTGGGCGAGCTGGCCAAGGCGCTCGACGACTATTCGGAGCGCCTCACCGAAGTGGTGCAGCGCGACCGCGAATTCAACGCCGACGTCAGCCACGAACTGCGCACGCCGCTTGCGGTGATCCGCGGTGCGGTCGAATTGCTGCTGTCCAAGCCGGAGATCGACGAACGCACGCGCACCCGCCTGCAGCGCATCCAGCGCGCGGAACTGCAGTGCACCGACCTGATCAGTGCCCTGCTGCTGCTTTCGCGCAACGAGCGCGCGGTCGGCCAGTGCGACGTGGGCAAGGTCGCCCAGCAATTGCTGGACCACCATCGCGCGCAATTGGGCGGCAAGCCCATCGAGCTGCGCCTTGAAGGCGAGACCGGGGTGTTGCTGGAGGCCCCGGAGTCCGCGCTGGCGGTCGCGTTGGGCAACCTGATCGGCAACGCGGTGAAGTACACCCAGAGTGGCGCGGTCGTGGTCCGCGTGTTCCATGACGCGGTGGAAGTGGTGGATTCCGGCCCCGGCCTCAGCGCGGAAGATGCCGCCAAACTGTTCGAGCGCGGCTATCGCGGCACCCATGCCGGGCATTCGCAGGGTGGCGGCATCGGCCTGTCGATCGTGCGCCGGTTGTGCGCGTTGTACGGCTGGGACGTGCGTGTGCGCCCGGGTGACGACACCGGCGTGGTCGCGACGCTGCGCTTCGGATAACGCGCTGTGGCGGCATAATGTGCAGGCACGATTTTCTCCAGGATGCCCGCATGACCACTCCCTCCGCCGCCCCGCTGGCCTACCGGGTCACGCCTTCCACGCATGCCCGCACGGACGAAGCGCGCGCTGCGCTGCTTGCCGGTGACCTCGGTTTCGGCAAGCACCTGACCGACCACATGGTCACCATCGATTGGGACGCCGCGGGCGGCTGGCACGATGCGCGCGTGCATGCCTACGGGCCGCTTTCGCTGGATCCGGCGGCTGCGGTACTGCATTACGGCCAGGAAATCTTCGAAGGCATCAAGGCCTATCGCCATGCCGACGGCTCCATCTGGACCTTCCGTCCCCGCGCCAACGGCGAGCGTCTTCAGCGTTCCGCGGCGCGCCTCGCGTTGCCGCAACTGCCGGTGGACGAATTCGTCGAATCGTTGCGCCAGTTGGTCGCGGTCGACCACGAGTGGGTGCCGTCGGCAGCGGAAACCAGCCTGTATTTCCGTCCCTTCATGATCGCGACCGAGGCCTTCCTGGGTGTGCGCGCGGCACAGGCCGCGGCGTATCACGTCATCGCCAGCCCGGCCGGTGCGTACTTCGCCAATGGCGTATCGCCGGTGTCGATCTGGCTGTCGCAGGAGTACGCGCGCGCGGCCAAGGGCGGCACCGGTGCTGCCAAGTGCGGCGGCAACTACGCGGCGTCGTTGCTGCCGCAGCTGGAAGCGCGTGCGCAGGGTTGTTCGCAGGTGCTGTTCCTCGATCCGGTCGAGGGCAAATACCTGGAGGAGCTCGGCGGCATGAACGTCTTCCTCGTTTACGCCGATGGCCGCATCGTCACCCCGGAATTGTCGGGGAGCATCCTCGACGGCATCACCCGCCACAGCATCCTGCAATTGGCCCGCGACCGCGGCCTGCAGGTGGAAGAACGCAAGGTCTCGCTGGACGAGTGGCGCGACGGCGTGGCCTCGGGCGAAATCGTCGAAGCCTTCGCCTGCGGCACCGCGGCGGTGATCACCCCGATCGGCGAGTTGAAGGGCAAGGATTTAAGCATCGGCGATGCCAATGCGCCGGCGGGCGAGGTGACCATGGCGATCCGCAAGGAACTCACCGATATCCAGTACGGCCGTTTGCCCGACCGCCACGGCTGGCTGGTCAGGCTGCGCTGACCGCCGCGCCGATCGGTTTCAAAGCCGCACCCACCAGCAACCCATCCGCTGGCGCAGGCCGAAGTTGGTGCGCGACGGCGTGCTGCCATTCGCGAGCGTCTGCTCCACTCGCAGGCCGATCAACCGCGGTTTGCGCGGTGCACGGGTGATCACTTCGCCGGTGGTCTCGTCGAACGTGACGATGTCGTCGCCGTAGGCATTGGTGTCGCCGCTGTACATCGGTTGCACGTCGATCAGCGGGCGCCTGGCGATGGCTTCCAGGCGCGTCATCACCCGATAGGCGTTCGAGGTCCCCATCCCGGCCCAGTCGTAGACGCCGGCGACCTGGTTGGCATCGCCCGATTGCAGTGCGTTGCTGAAGGAATAGACCAGGTCCTGCACGGTGCGCGCGCAGACGTTGCGAGCGTGGCCGGCGACGACGCCACTTGCCGACGGCAGCGCGCCGAGGCGCTCCGTCGCGCCGATGTCGTCGCATTTGCGGTCGGTGTAGATCAGGGTGCCATCCGCGGCGGTGCACCGCTTCACCTGCGCCAGTACCGCGCCGGGTGCCAGCAGGCCGGTGATCAACAGCAGCAGGAGCAGGGCGGGGCGATGCATGCCGCGCAGCCTAACCGCGCGCGCTGCATCGAGGAAGTGATCAGCCCAGCCGTTGCAGGATCGCCGCGCTCGGCCTGGAGAGATTCAGCGTGTAGAAGTGCAGCCCCGGCGCGCCGCCTGCGATCAGCCGCTCGCACAGTTTGGCGATGAAGTCGGACGCGAACTCGCGGATGCTGTCGGCGTCGTCGCCGTAGCCGCGCATGCGCTGTGCGATCCAGCGCGGAATCTCCGCGCCGCAGGCTTCGGAGAAGCGCCGCAGCTGGGTGAAGTTGGAGATCGGCATGATCCCGGGAATGATCGGGATGTCGATGCCCAGCGCGCGTGCATCATCGACGAAGCGGAAATAGGCGTCGGTGTTGTAGAAGTACTGGGTGATCGCGCTGTCGGCGCCGGCATCGACCTTGCGCTTGAAGTTGCGCATGTCGGCCATCGCGTCTTCCGCCTGCGGATGGGTTTCCGGATAGGCCGCGACTTCGATCGCGAAGTGATCGCCGTGCTCGGCGCGGATCAGTTCCACCAGTTCGTTGGCATAGCGCAGGTCGCCGCTGCGGACCATGCCCGAGGGCGTGTCGCCGCGCAGCGCGACGATGCGGTCGCAGCCCAGTGCGCGGTACAGCTTGAGCAGCGAGCGGATTTCCTCGCGGTTGCCGCCCACGCAGGTGAGATGCGGCACGCCGGCCACGCCGTGTTCGCTGCGCAGGCGCTGCACGGTTTCCGGGGTATGGCTGAGGGTGGAGCCGCCGGCACCGAAGGTCACCGACATGAACTGCGGCGCATGCGCCTTCAGCTTCTGCACGCTGCGGTCCAGTTGCGCGCGTTGCTCGTCGGTCTTGGGCGGATAGAACTCGAAACTGATCGGCAGCATGGCGTCGTTCGCGTGCAGGATGGCGGGAGTATATCTCTTCATCCGGATGAAACAAAAGATGAATGATGTTCGGTCGCGAGTAAACGTTGCTTGACGACGTTGAACACGCCCATGCATCGTGCCGGCATGGGGACTCCGATGTCCGAAACGATTGATCGCGCGATCTCATCCGCACAGGCGGCGCCGCGCCTGTTGCAGGAGCTACGCGAAACCCTGCAACGGTTGCGCCTGGGTGGTCCCTTCTACGTGCTGCTGTGGCTGCTGGCGGGGGTTGCCGCCGACCTCTGGCTGCGTGCTCCAGTGGCCTTCACCTTGATCGGCGTGTGCTTTGGCGGCCTGACCGTGATGCGGTTCCGGATACGGGGGCTTCCCGACGACAGCGATGAGAACGCCGTCCGCGGGAGGTTGGATTTTATCTGGGCGCTGCTACTGGTAAATGCGGGGGTATGGGGTGCCGCCGCTGCATGGTTGCTATTGGCAGCGCCCGAGGAAAGCGCGCGTACTGTCGCCGCGATCAGCTCCTACGCGTTCGCCACTGCCTTTGCGCACAACTTCCCGATGCGCCTTCGGCATGCGTTTGCCGCAGTGTTCCTGATCTACTTGCCTACCTTGATCGCCCTGGTCGCCAGTGGCGCGCGTTACGAGCTGATTGGCGTGAGTGCGCTGTACCTGCTCTACGTGAGTCTGGCCTTGCGCCGATCCCATGCGGAATATTTGCAGCGTCTCGATCTGGAGGACGAATTGCGGGAGCAGCGCGACCTGTTCCAGCAGCAAAGCCGTCGCGATGGCCTGACCGGGCTGGCCAACCGGCGGCGGTTTTCGTCGGCGCTGGAAGACTGGTCCATGCAGGCGCGAACCCACGGCACGCCGTTGTCGCTGCTGATCCTCGACCTCGACCATTTCAAGGCGATCAACGACCAGCATGGACATGCGCGAGGCGATGCTTGCCTGCGCGAGTTCGCCGATCGCTTGCAGGCGTCATTTGCAGGCAGCGAGGAGCTGGTGGCCCGCCTGGGTGGCGAAGAGTTCGGCGTGCTCCTGCGGGGCATGTCGCGCCGTCAGGCGTTCGATCGCGCCGAAGGCTTCCGTGCAGGACTTGCCGAGGCGGCCATCGGTGCCTGCAATGGTGCCAGTGTGCAATTGCGCGTCAGCGTCGGCGTTGCCGCCTTCGAGCCGCACCTGCACCACGACGCCGATGCGCTCTACCACGCCGCCGATACCGCGTTGTATGCGGCCAAGGGGTCGGGGCGCAACACGGTGATGCAGGCAGATCCGTAACGCGGATCTGCATGCGACAACGCATGAAGCCCAAATCCTTGGTGCTAGTATCGGTTCAGGTTCTAGGGTTGGGATGCCGTCGATGCCGTCTTTATTCGAAATGTCGGCTCCCATCCGGGTGTCTGAAGGCGAGCAGAGCACCAGCGAACGATTCACTCGCACCTTGGTGGCGTTGACCCGGGCGATCTGGCATCCAGACTGCACGTTCGAAACCGCGATCGCTTCGATCTGCGAGGCGGCAGCAAGGGCTTTGCGGATCGAGCGGGTAAGCATCTGGCGCTACGAAGTCGACAAGTTGCAGTTGCGTTGCCTGCACGCTTACCACGCAGGCACAGGCGAGCATCAGCCGCAGGAATCGCTGGAAATCCTGTCGCTAGACGGGGACGACTACATCGCTGCCTTGAAGGATGTGCGAACGTTCAATGCGGACGACCCGCGGGATGATGCGGACACCACCGTGTCCAATTCGCATCGGGCGTTGCGCGACTATCTGCAGCGACACCGCATCCACGCGTTGCTCGATGCGCCTGCCTTTGTCGGGGGGAGCTGCAGGGCGTCATCTGTCATGAGAGTGTGCTGGGTGCGCGCATCTGGTCGCGTGAGGAAACGACCTTCGCCGCAAGCATGGGCGACTATGTGGCGATGGCCTTCGAGATTGCCCGGCGGCGCCGTGCCGAAGCCGAGATCGAACACCTGCGCCTGCACGACGCCACGACCGGGCTGCCCAACCGCGATTACATGATCGAACTGATCCGGCAGCGCCTTGCGGTCCCGATTCGAAAGGACGAGGTCACCTCCATCGTCCATGTGGAGGTGAATGCCACCGGGGGTGCCGCGTGGTCGGCCGGGTTTCCGACCGAAGACGAGGTCATGGGCCGGATCGCCGCGCGGCTGCGTTCCTTCGCCGGCTACGGCGTCGAGATCGCGCGCACCCGGGCAACGGCCATCAGCCTCTTGATCACTGCCAACCCGCTCAAGGGCACCGTGATTCGCCTGGCCGAAGGCGTGTTGGCGGCGCTGAGTACGATGGACTGGACGGATGTCGAGGTTGATCCCTCAGCCGCCATCGGGATCGCCTTGGCCCAGCAGGGTGAGATTCATGACGCGCGGGTGTTGCTCCAACAGGGACAGGAGGCCGCAAAACAGGCTTCCGAAGGCGACCGCTTCGCATTCGCCATTTACGACCACGAGCACCACGCCTCGCTGGTCGAGGCGATGCGTCAGGAACGCGCCCTGCGCGATGCCTTTGCCCGCGGGCAATTCGAGGTGCACTACCAGCCCGAGTTCGATGCCGCCTCCGGTCGATGGGTCGCCGCGGAATCGCTGCTGCGTTGGCGCAAGGGCGATCGGTTGGTGGTGGCGGCCGAGTTCATCGCGGTCGTGGAGGCTTCGGACCTGATGTTGCCGGTCGGGCGTTGGGTGTTGCGGCAGGCCTGTCAGGACGCTGTCGGCTGGCCGCTGAGGCCCGATGGGCCCGCGCTGGGCGTGCGCGTGAACGTGTCCGCGCGCCAGTTCGACGAGCCCGGCCTGGTCGAGGACGTCAACGCGGCGCTGGAGGCGTCGGGGCTGGATCCGGCGCGGCTGTGCCTGGAGCTCACCGAAACCACCCTGATGCGCGATATCGACCACGCGCTGGAGATTCTCGCCCATTTGCGCGCGTTGGGCGTGCAACTGGCGATCGATGATTTCGGTACCGGCTACGCTTCGCTGGTTTACCTCAAGCGGCTGCCGATCGACGTGTTGAAGATCGACCGCAGTTTCGTCCAGGGCCTGCCCGATGCCACCACCGATGTAGCCATTGTCCAGGCTATCGCCAGCTTGGCCCAGGCTTTTGGTGCCCACGTGGTTGCGGAGGGAGTGGAGTTTCGCAGCCAGCAGGATGCCTTGCTGGCAATTGGCGTGCACCGCATGCAAGGCTGGTTGTACGGAAAGGCGATGGAGAACGACGACCTGTGTCGCGTGGTCGGCACAAGCTTCCATCCGCACGCAGTGGACTGATCGCCGCAAACACAACGGGCACCCTGCGGTGCCCGTTGCACATGCGTGACAGTCCGCAGCAATCAGTAGCGGTAGTGCTCCGGCTTGTACGGACCGTCCACGTCCACGCCCAGGTACGCAGCCTGTTCGGCGGTGAGGGTGGTCAGCTTCACGCCGATCTTCTCCAGGTGCAGGCGCGCCACTTCTTCGTCCAGCTTCTTCGGCAGGATGTAGACGGCCGGCTTGTACGTGTCCTTGTTGGCCCACAGGTCGATCTGCGCCAGCGTCTGGTTGGAGAACGAGTTCGACATCACGAAGCTCGGGTGGCCGGTCGCGCAACCGAGGTTCACCAGTCGACCTTCGGCCAGCAGGAAGATCGCGCGGCCGTCCTTGAACGTGTACTTGTCGACCTGCGGCTTGATGTTGAGCTTGGTCACGCCCGGGAACGCGTTCAGCGCATCGACCTGGATCTCGTTGTCGAAGTGGCCGATGTTGCAGACGATCGCCTGGTCCTTCATCCGGCTCAGGTGTTCGATGGTCAGCACGTCCTTGTTGCCGGTGGTGGTGACATAGATGTCGCCACGGCCGAGCGTCGACTCGACCGTGTTGACCTCGTAGCCTTCCATCGACGCCTGCAGGGCATTGATCGGGTCGATCTCGGTGACCACCACGCGCGCGCCGTAGGCACGCAGCGAATGCGCCGAGCCCTTGCCGACGTCGCCGTAGCCGCAGACCACCGCGACCTTGCCGGCCAGCATCACGTCCATCGCGCGCTTGAGGCCATCGGCCAGCGACTCGCGGCAGCCGTACAGGTTGTCGAACTTGGACTTGGTGACCGAATCGTTGACGTTGATCGCGGGAACCAGCAGCGACTTGGCCTCGACCATCTGGTACAGGCGATGCACACCCGTGGTGGTTTCTTCGGAGACGCCCTTCCAGTCCTTGACCACGGTGTGCCAGAAGCCCGGGCGCTCGACGGCGACGCGCTTCAGCAGGGCCTTGATCACTCCTTCCTCGTGCGAGGACGCGGGTTCGTCGACCCACTTGGAACCGTTCTCCAGCTCGTAGCCCTTGTGGATCAGCAGGGTGACGTCGCCGCCGTCATCGACGACCAGCTCCGGACCCTTGCCGCCCGGAAAGGTCAGCGCGTCCAGCGTGCAGTCCCAATACTCTTCCAGCGACTCGCCCTTCCACGCGAACACCGGGGTGCCGGTGGCGGCGATCGCGGCCGCGGCATGGTCCTGGGTCGAGAAGATGTTGCAGGACGCCCAGCGCACGTCGGCGCCGATGTCCTTCAGGGTCTCGATCAGCACCGCGGTCTGGATGGTCATGTGCAGCGAGCCGGTCACGCGCACGCCGTTCAGCGGCTTGCTGGCGGCGTACTTCTTGCGGATCGACATCAGGCCCGGCATCTCGTGCTCGGCGATATCGAGTTCCTTGCGGCCCCAATCGGCCAGCGAAATGTCGGCGACCTTGTAGTCGCCCTCGGTCGAGAATTGCTTTGTAGAAGCTGGCTTCAGTTGTGCGTTCATGTGGTGCTCCGTTGTCGGAATCCGCGCGGGATTCGCAGTAACGGGCGCCGTTTGCATGTAACCGTGCCGAGCCTGGCCGTGGTGGGATCCACACGGTCGCAGCGCCCCTCGGCAGGGCGCGCGCAGTTTATCGCCTTATCGGGTTGCAAGGATGAATCGTCTGCCGCCCCGGCCGACGGACGGCTCAACCTTGCGGGGTCATCCACGCCGGCGTGGGCAGCGATTCCAGCGCCATCCGCAGGCTGTCGTTCCAGTGGCTGCGAACCTGGTTGAGATAGGGATCGTCGTCTTCCAGGCGCATCTTCAGGTCGATGGACAGGGCGTCGCGGCGGTAGCGCAGCAGGTCGATCGGCGGCCCGACCGAGAGGTTGGAGCGCATGGTCGAGTCGAACGACACCAAGGCGCACTTGGTGGCCTCGTCGAGCGAGGTCTGCGGGGTGACCATGCGGTCCAGGATCGGCTTGCCGAACTTGATCTCGCCGGTCTGGAAATACGGGGTGTCCGGGTTGGACTCGATGAAGTTGCCTTCCGAGTACACCAGGAACAGTCGCGGCACCTCGCCCTTGATCTGGCCGCCGACGATGAAGGTGCCGGAGGCATCGATGCCGGTGTCGCGCAGGTAGGGCGCGTCGCGCTTGCGGATCTCGCGCATCGCATCGCCGACCAGGCTCGCCACCTCGAACATCGACTGCGCGCTGTACAGGCTGGTCCCGTCGCCGTGGTTGGCGCGGTATTCGAGCAGGTTCAGGGTGTTCTGGGTCAGCGACAGGTTGCCGGCCGACAGGGTGACGATGACCCGGTCGCCGTCCACCGCGAACACCCGCATCTTGCCGAAGCGGCGGACATCGTCGACCCCCGCATTGGTGCGCGAATCGGAGGCGAACAGCAGGCCCTCGTCGAGGTTCAGGCCGATGCAATAAGTCATGTCAGGAGGCGTCGCCGAAGTGGGTCGTTGCGCACGCATTGTGCCCGCGCATTCGATCGTAGGTGAAGAGCTACTGTTCGTGGCTCCAGGGACGCGCGGCCATCACCGGCGTTGCGACATCGGTGGACACCATGAACTGGCGATGGATCGCGTTGCCAAGACGGTCGAGCCGCGTCATCGATGCCTGCAACCAGGCTTCCAGATCCTGCTCGAGGATTTCGTCGATGCGCGCGTAGCGGCAATGCGCGGACAGTGCGCCGGCTTGCCGCACCACTTCCATGCTGTCGTCGCCGGACAGGGTCTGCAGCACGTTGTGCGCGGTGGTGGCGCAGGTCAGCAGCGAGCGCGGGTTGCCTTCCTGCAGCAGCATCAGGTCGACCACGCCAGCGGCGTTGACCGCGCCGCGATACAGCCGGCGATAGGTCTCGAACGCGGACAGCGACTGCAGCAGCGCGCTCCAGCGGAAATAGTCGACCGCGGCCTGCTCGCGGGTCTCGGCGTCGTCGCCTTCGCTGCCGGCGATGTCGAGCAGGCGGATCGCCCATTCCGCGCGTTCGACGAACGCCCCGAGTTGCAGGAAGTGATAACCCTCGCCGCGTCCGAGGGTGCCGATGGTGACGCCGCGGAATGAAGCCGAGCGTCCCTTCACCCGTTCCAGCAGGTTGTTGACGCCGTCGGCATGCAGCCTGCTCCAGGTCTGGCCGCGCATCTCCAGCCAGGAGACATTGAGGTCTTCGTACATCTCCGCGGTGATCGCGACCCGTTGTGCGCGTGCGCATTCGCGCGCCGCCTGCAGGCAACTGTAAACGGATGAAGGATTCTCAGCCGACAGCAGCAGGTGGCGTTGCACGGATTCCGCATCGATGCGCCCATAGCGGTTGCGCACCACGTCGGCCAGACCGAGCGCATCGAGTGCGCGTCGCCACGGTGCGGCTTCCTTGCGGCCGCGGTCGTAGCGTTCGGGCAGCAGGGCGATGCGCAGGGTGACGTCGACCAGGCGCGCGGTGTTCTCGGCGCGCTCGACGTTGCGCGCGGCCCAGTACAGATCACTGGCGGTCCGGCACAACATCAGCCGATTCCCCCGTCCGATTCGAGCACCCAGGTGTCCTTGGTGCCGCCGCCCTGCGAAGAGTTCACCACCAGCGAGCCTTCGCGCAGGGCGACGCGGGTCAGTCCGCCCGGCACCACGTTGATCCGACGCCCGCACAAAATGTACGGGCGCAGGTCGATGTGGCGCGGGGCCAGTCCGCTTTCGACGAACGTGGGGCAGGTCGACAGCGACAGCGTGGGCTGGGCGATGTAGTTGCCGGGATCGGCCAGGATGCGCAGGCGGAATTCCTCGATCTCCGCCTTGGTCGATGCCGGCCCGACCAGCATCCCGTAACCGCCCGCGCCGTGGACTTCCTTGACCACCAGTTCGTGCAGGTGCTCCAGCGTGTAGGCGAGGTCATCCGCGTTGCGCAGGACCCGGGTCGGCACGTTGTGCAGGATCGGCTCTTCGCTCAGATAGAAGCGGATCATCTCCGGTACGTAGGGATAGACCGACTTGTCGTCGCCCACGCCGGTGCCGGGCGCGTTCGCAAGCGTCACGTTGCCGGCGCGGTAGGCCTCGAACAGGCCGGGCACGCCGAGCATCGATTCCGCGCGGAACACTCGCGGATCCAGGTAGTCGTCGTTGATCCGCCGGTACAGCACGTGCACGCGCTGCGGTCCACGCGTCGTGCGCATGTAGACCATCGCATCGCGCACGAACAGGTCCGCGCCCTCGACCAGTTCCACGCCCATCTGCTGGGCCAGGAACGCATGCTCGAAATACGCGGAGTTGGCCGCGCCCGGGGTCAGCACCGCGACCACCGGATAGTCCACGCTGGCCGGCGCGGCCTCGCGCAAGGTATCCAGCAACATGTCCGGATAGCGCTCGACCGGCGCGATCTGCTGGCGCGCGAACAACTCCGGCAACAGCCGCGCCATCATTCGCCGGTTTTCGAGCATGTACGAGACGCCCGACGGCACCCGCAGGTTGTCCTCCAGCACGAAGTACTCGCCGTCGCCGGCGCGGACCAGGTCGATGCCGGAGATATGCGAATACACCCCGCCCGGGACTTCGAAGCCACGCATCTCCTGGCGGTACTCGCTGTTGTCCAGCACCAGGTCGCGGGGCACGCGGGCTTCCTTGAGGATCCGCTGCTCGCCGTAGACATCGCCCAGGAACAGGTTCAGCGCATGCACGCGCTGGCGCAGCCCGGCCTCCAGCATCCGCCACTCCCCGGCGGGCACGATGCGCGGCACCAGGTCGAATGGAATCAGGCGTTCGTTGCCGGATTCCTCGCCGTACACGGAGAAGGTGATGCCCACCCGGTGGAAGGAAATCTCCGCCTCGCGGCGCTTGTGCGCGATCTCGGTTTCCGGCGTGCGGTTGAGCCAATTGTCGAACGCGCCGTAGTGCGACCGCACCCTGCGCAGCGGGTCATGCATCTCGTCGTACGCAATCGCCATCCGACTGGCCAGCCTGTGTCCCCGGGTCGATGGTTCCGTGATAGCACGCGCGATGGTGCGGTGCAATAACGGGGCTTCAGGCCGTCCCGCGCGAATAGGTGCTCTGCTCCCTCCCTTACGAATGCAGGGAGTGAAGCAGCGCGCTTGCGAGCCAGCGGCTCGCGCGCTGATGCACGCCCGAAGGCTATGCCTGAGGGCCGTTGTTGGGGAGCGGTGCTCTTCGCATGAGCCATCAAGGGCGCGCCCAGCCAGCATCGCTGGTCGCGATCGGTGCGACTCAGGTTAGTAGTAATGTTCCCGGCCATGACAAATGTCCCCGCGATTTCCAAAGATGCATTCGCAAGTTCCGGCAACTGGACACGCGAACAAACAAAGCTAGCTTTCCATTTCTATTGCCAGACGCCATTCGGAAAATTGCATGGACGAAACCCGGATGTCATCGCGCTGGCCTCTTTGCTGAATCGCACACCTGATGCGCTTGCGATGAAGTGCTGCAACATCGCCAGCCTCGATCCGGCGATGGGGGCGCGTGGGGTGGCTGGCTTGGGCAATGCTTCGTCTTTGGATCGCCAGATCTGGGGCGAGTTTCATTCGGATTGGGAGGCGCTCGCGCTGGAATGCGAAGCATTGCTCGAAGCGTTGCGAGCCCAATATGCGCAGCCCGTGCGGGATGCCGAAATCGCGGAAGCCGTCGAAGACATTTCGCGGGACTTTGTCGGGGAAACTCGGGCTGCGATGGTGAAAGTGCGCGTTAAACAAGCCTTCTTTCGGCGTTCCGTACTCAGCGGGTATCACTATCGGTGTTGTATCAGCGGCGTCTCCGATTCGCGTCTGCTAGTGGCCAGTCATATCGTGCCTTGGCGCGATGATGTGGCGATTCGACTTCACCCGGGAAACGGCTTGTGCTTGTCTGCTTTGCATGACAAGGCATTCGACAGTTACTTGTTCTCATTGACAGACGACTACCGAATTGTGCTTTCCGCCGCGTTGGAAAATACGAAAGACAGTTTTTTGCGCGAAGCGTTTCATCCCATCTCTGATCGTCGGATCGAACTCCCCGAGCGCTTTATTCCTGAGGTCGGCTTCGTGCAACGTCATCGTGAGCGCATGCTGGTTTCAGCCTGATCCCGAACACTAACTCTGGGTTATCCATATGTCTGATCTCGACGCAACGTGGTTGATGGAATTCGACAAAGCGCTTCAAGAACACCTTGCTATTGCGCGCCACGATGCAGGTATTACCGATGAAGTGGCTCGTCGCTACGCCGACCTGCCGCCAGATGAAGCGGCCTTGCAATATGGCGAGGATTACGATTTGCAACGCGTGAACCGGGATTGGCTCAGTTGAATGCCTGGCGCGCTCGGCTAATTCCTACATCGCTCGTCAAAACCTCCCGCGGCTGAAGACGTGCGGGACCGAGACACGCTCATCCACCGGCTCAAAACCACGCTGCGGGAGCGCTTGAAGCAATTGGGGCTGGAACGCCTGCGTGCGCCGGTGTTCCTGGCCACCGTTGACGACCGCGTATCAAGCGAGGCGATCGCCGACATGGCGCGCAATGCGATCGTGCTGGTGGTGCCGGAGTCGCTGAAAGCATCGAAAGAAGCCGTGTACGAGAAGGAGGATGCGGTCATCACCTTCCGCGACTTCTTCCACGACCAGATCCGCGTGCGTCGACCGGCTTTGCTGGTGGCGGGTTGAGGCAGAGAACCTGGCGCGCGGTGAATCCCGTAAACAAGACGGGCCGCATCGCTGCGGCCCGTCGGATGTCGCGTGCAGCTGGTCGCGGCCGAAGCCGCGCTTACAGCTTGGCGGACTTGCGCAACTGCTCGGCCTTGTCGGTCTTCTCCCAGGAGAAGGCGGTGGCGGTCTGCTTCTTGCCGCTGCCGTCGGTGTAGCTGATCTCCTTCGGCTTGCGACCGAAGTGGCCGTAGGCGGCGGTGGCCTGGTAGATCGGGTGCTCCAGGTCGAGCATCTGCATGATGCCGTACGGGCGCAGGTCGAAATTGGCGCGGATCAGCTTCTCGATCACGTCGTCGCCGACCTTGCCGGTGCCGAAGGTGGTGACCGAGATGCTGGTGGGCTGGGCCACGCCGATCGCGTAGCTGACCTGCACCTCGCACTTGTCGGCCAGGCCGGCGGCGACGATGTTCTTGGCCACGTAGCGCGCGGCGTAGGCAGCCGAGCGGTCGACCTTGGACGGATCCTTGCCGGAGAACGCACCGCCGCCGTGGCGGGCCATGCCGCCGTAGGTGTCGACGATGATCTTGCGGCCGGTCAGGCCGCAGTCGCCCACCGGCCCGCCGATCACGAACTTGCCGGTCGGGTTGATGTGGACCTTGTTCTTCGACAGCGAATCCAGCCACTTCTTCGGAAGCACCGGCACCAGGATCTCGGCGCGCACGGCTTCGACCAGGTCCTTCTGCTTGATGTCCGGATCATGCTGGGTCGACAGCACCACGGCGTCGAGGCCGAGCACGTTGTTGCCGTCGTAGCGCAGGGTGACCTGCGACTTGGCGTCCGGGCGCAGCCACTTGAGCTTGCCCTTCTTGCGCACCTTGGCCTGCTGCTCGACCAGACGGTGCGAGTAGTACAGCGGCGCGGGCATGAATTCCGGGGCTTCGTTGCAGGCGTAGCCGAACATCAGGCCCTGGTCGCCCGCACCCTGTTCCTCGGGCTTCTTGCGGTCCACACCCTGGTTGATGTCCGGCGACTGCTTGCCGAGCATGTTGATGATCGCGCAGGTGTGGCCGTCGAAGCCGACATCGGAATTGTCGTAGCCGATGTCGTTGATGACCTTGCGCGCCAGCGCTTCGATGTCGACCCAGGCGCTGGTGGTGACTTCGCCGGCGACGATGGCGGCGCCGGTCTTCACCATGGTCTCGCAGGCCACGCGGGCGCGCTTGTCCTGCGCGAGGATCGCGTCGAGGACGGCGTCTGAGATCTGGTCGGCGATCTTGTCGGGATGGCCTTCGCTGACCGATTCCGAGGTGAAGAGATAGCTGGACATCGCGGCTCCTGGAAAGTGATTCATCCTTGTATGCGGATGAAAAGATGGCCGCGCATGATACAGCTGCGCGGGCCCGCGTGCATCTTGCGCCATCCGCCGGGGATGGGTATTGCCGTTGTGTTAAGCGGCGTCCGTCCGCGTCGTTGTCATCGGGCCGCAATCTGGCCGCAACCTGGGCGTCGCAGCGTGGGAGCAGGCTGCCGGCCAACACGGTCGCGGGCCGCCAGCATGCTCCAGCTCGAAGAACGGGTTCGCCAGCGTTTCCCGCACTGGTTCCGCGGCCGCCGTGCCGCCATCGCCCGCCCGCTGCTGCGCGGGATCGCGCGCTGGTCGCGACTCGCCGAGATCGACGCCTTCATCGCCGCCAACCGCCACGTGCGCGGCTTCGACTTTGTCGCCGCGGCGCTGCAGTTCCTCGGCGCACGCTATCAAGTGGACGATGCCGGCCTGGCACGCATCCCCGCGCACGGCCGCCTGTTGGTCGTCGCCAATCATCCCAGCGGCGCGCTCGACGCGCTGGCCCTGCTGGATGCCATCGGCAAGGTGCGGCGGGATGTGCGCATCGTCGCCAACGACATGCTGTCCGCGCTCGACAACCTCGACGGCCTGTTGCTGCCGGTGCGCATTCTCGGCGGCCGGCCCGCACCCGACAGCCTGCGCGCGGTCGATGCGGCGCTGGCGCGTGGCGAGTGCGTGGTGGTGTTCCCGGCCGGCGAGGTCTCGCGGCTTGGCCCGCGCGGCATCCGCGACACGCGCTGGCGGCGCGGCTTCCTGCGTTTCGCCCGCGGCTGCGATGCGCCGGTATTGCCGGTGCGCATCCAGGCGCGCAATTCAGCGCTCTTCTACGGCGCGTCCGCCCTGTTCAAGCCCGCCGGCACCGCGCTGCTGGCGCGCGAGATGTTCGCGCGGCGCGGGCGGCGCATCCTCCTGCAGATCGGCACGCCACGCGCGATCCCTGCCGACTCCGATGGTGCCTCGCTGTTGCGCGACATTCGCCGTGCGTTGTATGCGCTGGGCACGCGCCGGCAACGCGACGAGCGCAGCGAACCCGAAGGGCCCGAGCCGCTCGTGGAGGCGGTGGATCCCGCGCAGGTGCGTGCAGGCGTGGTCGGCCTGCGCGTGCTCGGCGAAACCGGCGACGGCAAGCAGATCCGGGTCGGCACGCTGGCAGTCGATGCCCCGTTGCTGCGCGAGATCGGCCGCCTGCGCGAGCTGACCTTCCGCGCGGTCGGCGAGGGCACCGGCCGCCGGCTGGACCTCGACGCCTGGGACAGCTGGTACGAGCACATCGTGCTGTGGGATGACGCGGCCTCGAAGGTGGTCGGCGCGTATCGGATCGCCCGCGGCGCGCCGGTGCTGGCCACGCACGGCATCCGCGGCCTGTACACCGCATCGCTGTTCGACTACGCCGACGACGCCATCGCCCGCATCGCCCAGGGCATGGAACTCGGTCGCAGCTTCGTGGTGCCCGAGTACTGGGGCAGCCGCAGCATCGATTACCTGTGGCAGGGCATCGGTGCCTACCTGCGCGCGCATCCGAAGGTGCGTTACCTGTTCGGCGCGGTGTCGATCAGCGCGGCGCTGCCGATCGCGGCCCGCGAGCAGATTGCGGCGCACTACGCGCATTACTTCGGTGGCGCTGCCGATGAAGTGGTGTCGAAGCGACCGTTCGCGTATCGCGCCGCGCAGCCTGCGGACGCCACGATGGACGCCGACACCGCATTCCGCGTGCTCAAGGCCAATCTGGACGCGCTCGGTGCGCAACTGCCGATGCTCTACAAGCAGTACACCGAGCTTTGCGAACCCGGTGGCGCGCGCTTCCTCGCGTTCGGGGTGGATCCCGGTTTCAGCGATGCGGTGGATGGCTTGATCGAGGTCGACATCCAGCGCATGCGGCCGAAGAAGCGCCAGCGTTATCTGGAAGACAAGTCGCAATCGGCCGAGGCAGTCGCGTGACATCGCCTGCCGCGACGCCGCTGCGCCGCGCGGTGTTCATCTCCGACGTGCACCTCGGCTCGCGCCACTGCCACGCGGCGGAGCTGGCAACATTCCTCTCGACGTTGCGTTGCAAGCGGCTGTACCTGGTCGGCGACATCGTCGACCTGTGGTGGATGGCGCAGCGGCGCGCGCAATGGGGCGGTGCGCAGAATCGCGTGGTGGAAGCACTGCACACGCTGCGTCGCGCTGGCACCGAACTCATCTACATCCCCGGCAACCACGATCGCCCGATCCGCCGCTTCTGCGGGCTGGCATTGCCGGCGATGCAGGTGCGCCGTCGCGCGATCCACGTCACTGCGGATGGCCGCCGCCTGCTGGTGGTGCACGGCGACGAGTTCGATGGCGTCACCCACTTCGGCAACCTGCAGGAGAAGTTCGGCGACTGGCTGTACTACCGAATACTCAGCGGCAACCGCTTGTTGAATATCGTGCGTGGTCGTTTGGGCCTGCGGTACTGGTCGCTGTCGGAGTTCCTGAAGTCGAAGAGCGGTGCGGCGGAGCGTTTCATCGAGCGCTTCATGCAGGCCGGCCTGGACGACGCGCGCCGTCGCGGCCTGGACGGCATCATTTGCGGCCATATCCATCGCGCCGCGCTGCTGCAACGCGACGGCCTGGTGTATGCCAACGACGGCGACTGGGTGGAAAGCCTGAGCGCGTTGGTCGAGGAACCCGACGGCACCCTGCGCCTGCTGGCGCATACCGGCAAGCTGCTGGCCGAAGTGCAGCCAAGGTCACGGGCAGTGCCGACTGCTGCGCCCGAGGCGCTGCCGCGCGCCGCGTGATCGCGATGGTGGATGCCGGTTAGCATCCATCCATGGATTCATTGACCCAGATCGTCCTTGGCAGCGCCGTCGCTGCCGCCATCGCACCCGCCCGCCACCGGCGTGCCGCCTTGCTGGCCGGTGCCGCGCTGGGCACCTTGCCGGATCTCGATGCGCTGCCGCTGATGCTGCTGAGCGACGACCCGGTGGTGAACATGACGGTGCATCGCAGTGTCAGCCATTCGCTGTTCGTGCTGCCGCTGCTGGCCTGCGCGATCTGGTGGCTGTTCAAGCGCTTCGGCAAGGGACGCGTGGCCGAAGCGCCACAGCGATGGTTCTGGGCGATCCAGTTGGCGCTGGTCACCCATCCGCTGCTGGATGCGTTCACCGTCTATGGCACGCAACTATGGTGGCCGCTGATGCCACCGCCGACGATGTGGTCCAGCGTCTTCATCATCGATCCGCTGTACACGCTCTGGTTGCTGGCCGCCTGCGTGGCCGCGTTCTTCCTGCGCGAACGCGCCTCGGCGCAACGCGTGCTGGTCGCGGGACTGGTATTGAGCACCGCCTACCTGGGCTGGTCGCTGCTGGCGAAGGCGCTGGTCGATCGCGAAGCGGATCGCGCACTTGCCGCGATGGGCCTGGCAGATGCGCCGCGCTTCTCGGTGCCGATGCCATTCAATACGCTGCTGTGGCGTGTGGTGGCGATGACGCCGAGCGGATTCGTCGAAGGTGAGCGCTCGCTGGTGGCCGATGAAGGACCCATGCAGTTCCGCGGCCATGCCTCCAACGTGCAGGCCTTGCGTCAGGCCGCAGAGATCCCTGCGGTGCAGCGGCTCAGCTGGTTCAATCACGGCTTCATGAAGGCGCAGGTGCGCGACGGCCAGTTGGTGCTCAGCGACCTGCGCATGGGTGCGGAACCGGACTACACCTTCAACTTCGCGGTCGCCGAACGCGATGGCGAGGGTTGGCGCGCGATCCCGCCGCAGCAGTTGCGTTGGCCGTGGCAGGCACGGCGTCGCCTCGGCGAAATGTGGACGCGGATCTGGAACGAGCCAGCGCCGGATCAGGCGGCGGCGAGTTCCGGCGAAATGCCGGCGACCAGCGTATCGAAATAATCGCGGGTCAACCGCAGTTGTTCGTCGGCGGTCTGCGCACGATTGACCACCGCGCGGAACGCGGCGTTCTCGGGCCGATCCTTCGCATACCAGCCCAGATGCTTGCGGGCGATGCGCACACCGGACACTTCGCCATAGAACGCATGCAGGTGTTCGAGATGACCGAGCAGGATGTCGCGAATGTCCTGCAGTGACGGCTCAGGTAACGACTCGCCGGTGGCCAGGTAATGCGCGATGCGGCCGAGGATCCACGGCCGGCCCTGTGCGGCACGGCCGATCATCACCGCGTCGCAGCCGGTGGCGTCCAGCACCAAGCGCGCCTTTTCCGGTGAATCGATGTCGCCGTTGGCGATCACCGGGATCCGCAGCATCGCCTTGATCGCGGCAATGGTGTCGTACTCGGCGATGCCGTTGTATTGCTGGTCGCGGGTGCGGCCGTGGATGGCCAGTGCCTGGATGCCGGCATCCTCGGCGATGCGCGCGATCTCCGGCGCGTTGCGGTGGTCGGCATCCCAGCCGGTGCGGATCTTCAGCGTCACCGGCACGTCGACGGCGTTGACCACCGCTTCGACGATGCGTGCGACCAGGTCCGGTTCGCGCATCAACGCGCTGCCGGCCCAGGCGTTGCAGACTTTCTTGGCCGGGCAGCCCATGTTGATGTCGATGAGTTGCGCGCCGTGGTCGACATTGAAGCGTGCGGCATCGGCCATCACCGCGGGCACGGTGCCGGCGATCTGCACGCTGACCGGATCCGGTTCGCCGACATGGTCCATCCGATGCAGCGATTTCGCCGTGGTCCAGAAGCGCGGATCGCTGGTCGTCATCTCCGACACCGCCAGGCCCGCACCCAGCCGCTTGCACAGCAACCGGAACGGCTTGTCGGTCACGCCCGCCATGGGCGCGAGGATCACCTTCGGTTCGATGCGGTGCGGGCCGATCTGCATGCGCACATTGTAGGTGGCCCCTCTCACGATGCGCTTCGCGCATCGACCAGCCCGGCCAGCCAGCTTGCATGCCGGCTGGCGTTCGCAGGCTCGCGGCTTCGCCGCTCGAATGCCCTGCTCCCCCGCAAGGGGAGCAGGGCAGTGAGTTATTCGACCGCCATCCGCGGCATCGCCAATGCTGCGCCGTACAGCTCGGTGGAGCGCGAGGCATAGCGGCCGGCGAAGCGCACGTGTTCGGCGAAACAGCGTTCCGGCTTCAACGCCAGCGACGCCGCGAGCGCGCCGTTGAAGGCATCGCCGGCACCGGTGGTATCGACCACACGCGCGGCTTCTGCGGGTACCCGATAACAGGCGCTCGCGTCGCCGCGCAGGTTCGCTTCCGCGTGCGAGACGAAGCAGCCGCTGGAGCCCAATGTGACGACCACGGTGCCGCGGGTGAGGTCGCGGCACAGCGCATGCAGGCGTTGCTGGTCGATGCCGGAGATCGTATCGGCCTCGATGCGGGCGCCGACGTGGCGTCCGAGCAGGGCGGCGAATTCGGTTTCGTTGGGGACGAGGATGTCGGCCCGTTCCAGCATCGCGTGGTCGATCGCCACGTTCGCCGGTGCCGGATTGAGCAGGGTGGTCGCACCCGCCGCTCGGCCGGCGTCGAGCGCCCGTGCAATCGCATCAAGTGGCGACTCCAGCTGGGCAATCACCACGTCGCCCGGCTTCAAGCCCGCCAGCGCCTCGTCCACGAAGACGGGTTGCAACGCCGCGTTGGCACCGGCGCCGATCACGATGCTGTTGCGGCCCTGCGCATCGACATAGATGCCGGCGGTGCCGGTCGGCGCGGCCACGACGACATCGCGCAGGTCGATCTCATCTGCCGTGCACAGCGCGCGCGCGAGCTGCGCCCCGAGGTCATCGCCAAGTGCGCACACGAAGCATGTCGAGGCACCGCCGCGCCTTGCGGCGATCGCCTGGTTGAACCCCTTGCCACCAGGGCCGGTGGTGTAGTCACCGCTGAGGGTGGCGCCCGCCTGCGGCAACGCAGGCACCCGCCAGACATGGTCGACATTGAAGGAACCGACGACGACGACGTGGCTCATGGCATCACCCGAAAAAGCTCAGCACGCCGGCAATGGTTGCGGTCATGAAGGTGGCGATGGAGCCGCCCAGCACCGCGCGCAGGCCGAAGCGCGCCAGGTCGCTGCGACGTTCCGGGGCCAGGCCGCCGATGCCGCCGATCTGGATCGCGATCGAGCTGAAGTTGGCGAAGCCGCACAGCGCGTAGGTGGCGATCAGCTTGCCCTGGTCGGTCAGGGTCACGCCTTCGACCTTGCCGTTGACGATGTCGGCCAGTTGCAGATACGCCACGAACTCGTTGATGACGACCTTCTGGCCGATCAGCGAGCCCACCGTGTTGGCGTCCTGCCACGGCACGCCGATCACCCAGGCCAGCGGTGCCAGCACCCAGCCGAAGATCGCGGCGAGATCGGTCGGCTTGCCGAGCATGGCCTGCAGGCCGGTGACTTCACCGATCCAGGTCAGCGGCGCGTTGATCATCGCGATCAGGGCGATGAAGGCCAGCAGCATCGCGCCGATGTTCAGCGCCAGCTTCAGGCCGTCGGCGGCACCGCCGGCGGCGGCGTCGATGATGTTGCTGGCGGTCTTCTCGACTTCCATCTTGACCGTGCCGCGGGTCAGCGGCTCGCCGGTCTCGGGGATCAGCAGCTTCGCCACCACCAGCGTCGCCGGCGCGGCCATGATGCTCGCCGCCAGCAGGTGCTTGGCGTAATAGGCCTGCTGCTCGGGATCGCCGCCGCCGAGCATGCCCACGTACGCGGCCAGCACGCCGCCGGCGATATGCGCCATGCCGCCGATCATCATCGTGATCAATTCGGATTCGGTCATCCGCGGGATGTACGGGCGCACCGTCAGCGGCGCCTCGGTCTGGCCGATGAACACGCTGGCGCAGACGCTGGTGGTTTCCGCGCCGGACACGCGCATCACCTTGGTGATCGCCAGCGCCATGATCCGCACGATGAACTGCATCACCCCGAGGTGGTAGAGCACGCCCATCAGCGCGGCGAAGAAAATGATCGTGGGCAACACCTGGAACGCGAAGATGAAGCCGTAGGTCTCCACGTTCATCAGGTTGCCGAAGATGAAGGTGGAGCCCGCCGTCACGAAGCTCAGGATCTTCACGAAGCCGTGGCCCAGCCAGTCGAATACTTCGCGGCCGCCGGGCACCAGCAGCACCAGCGCCGCGAAGGCGATCTGCAGACTCAGGCCGGTCAGCACCAGCCGCCAGTCCACCGCACGCCGGTTGTTGGAGAACAGCCAGGCAATCCCGATCAGCACCGCCAGTCCGAACAGGCCGAAGCCGATCCTTGCCAAACCTTCCATATGACCCTTCCCCGACCGTGCGGACCCGCACGCGATCCCGCAGGGTAGTCATGCCCGCCGGTGCCGGCAAGCGGCGCGCTCAGAGGTCGCGGGCGAGCACGCGGTTGCGGCCTTCCAGCTTGGCCTGGCGCAGGCGCACGTCGGCGCGGCGCAGCAATTGCGACAGGTCGGCACCGTCCTGCGGCCAGCTGGCGATGCCGGCGCTGAAGGTGACCCGCAGCGGGTCGGCACCGGGATCGGACAGGAAGGGCTGCGACGCGGTGGTCCTGCGCATGCTGTCAAGGCGCTCCCAGGCGCGGCCGATCGGCAGCGGCATCAGCAGCGCGAATTCCTCGCCACCGAGCCGCGAGAGGAAGTCGCCTTCCTCCAGTTGCTGCTGCAACACGTCCACGGCATGGCGAAGCGCACGGTCGCCTGCCTGATGGCCGATCTCGTCATTGATGCGCCTGAAATGATCGAGGTTGAGCAGGCAGATCGACAGCGAGCCGCCCTGGCCGCGGGTGGTTTCGAGCATGCCCGGGAAGCGGTGGGCCAGCCATGTGCGATTGGGCAGTCCGGTCAGGCCATCGGTGCCGGACAGGTCGACCAGCCGTTGCATGCGATAGACGATGGTGGTGGTGATGCCGGTGACCATGGCCAGCAGCACCAGACGCTGGATCTGGGTGCCAGGGGTGGCGGTGCCGTAGTCGAGCGACATCAACTGGTCCGGGCTGCCCACCAGCGCGAAGATGGACAGCGACAGCAGCGCATATTCCAGTAGCGCCAACAATCCGGTGTAAAGCGTGAGGCGGCCGTCGTTGCGCAGCGCGGTCATGCAGATCGCGATCAGGTAGAACGCCCACACCACCAGGCTGTTGAGGCCGATGACCGGCGAACTCCAGGCCAGCAGTCCCAGCACCAGGGTGGTCATGCTGACGTCGTAGGTGGCGGTGATCCATGGCAACCAGCGATAACGCCCACGTTGCCTTGCCAACGCCAGCCAGACCAGCGACATGACGATCGCGAACACCGCGCCGAACAGGCCGATCAGCGATTCCTCGAGCTTGCCGCCACCCAGCACGTTGATCAGCGGCAGCGGCAACAGCAGCAGCGACAGCACCGCGCGCATCTGCGACACCAGCAATTCACCGCCGGCGCCGAGTTCCAGCATCAGCGCGTCCGGTCGCTCGAGCAGGCGTGGCCAGAAGTCGCGCCAGCCGGAATTTGCTATTGGCACCTGATCCTCCTTTCGATTTCACAGCATAGGGGGCAGGGGATCGCTTGACTCGATAATGAGAATCATTATCATCAAGACGATCACCACCGGAGCGCCGCCGATGTCCGCGATCCTCGAGTCACGTCCCCGCCTCACCCGCCACCTCGTCCTCAACACCCCATGCTCGCCACGCATAACGCCGGTGATGACGCCCACGGTCGAAAGCCGAAGCCTGCTCAAGGGCTGCAACGAAGTCCTGATCCACCACGGCAACGAGGTCTACCGGCTGCGCCACACCCGCAACGACAAGCTGATCCTGACCAAGTGAGGTCGCTGCCGCATCCGCACGAACTGGCCGCACTGGGCGCGGTGCTGTGCCTGTATCGCGCGCATGCCGGCAGCGAGCTGGATGGCTGGTCGCAGGCATTGCGGGTGAGCAGTGCTCGCGAACTCGACAGCGATGGCCTGTGCGAGAGCCTGCAGTTCTTCGATCGCGATGGTGATTGCTGCTGGCGTTTGTACCTGCTGCCGGACACCGACTTCCTGGCTTGGGAGCGCCTGCTTGCAGGGTTGCCCGCGCAGGCTCGGCCGGAGCCGGGACTCGGCATCCGCGAACGCCTGTGGCGACGGGTCGCCCGGCACTTGGGTGGCCCGGTGTGGCGGGCGAACGTGCTGCGCTTCCACGCACCGCCCGCAGGCCCGGGTTTCGCGGAGCAGTCGTTGCTGGCCGCCAGCCTGCCGCGGCTGTCGGCCTGCGGCGCGGACGTGGCTCGACGCATCGTCCAGCGCGAAGGCGTGGCCTGCGGCGGCCTGATCGACGAATGCTGCTGCCGGCAGGCGGCGAACCGCACCACGCTGGCGCAGGGACAAGACGACGCCGCGCGAGCAGTCGGCTCCAACACGAGGACATGGGCATGATCCTGATGGCGGATCGCATTCGTTAGCGTGCTGCGCTGCCGCCGTTGCAGCAGAGTTGCAGACGACACCAACAAGAAGCCCCGCACTGCGGGGCTTCTTCGTTCAATCGATCAGCGCCCCGCTGGCGACGGTGGTGCCGGCGGAGCAGGTGGCGCGGGCGGCGCGGGCGGTGGTGGCGGGTCGTAGGTTTCGATTTCGGTGGTCTTGCCGTCGGCATCGACCATCACGATCTTGCGCACCTGTCGCTGCGACGCATCCTTCGGCAAGGCCTGCACCCAGGCGGGTGCGGTGTCGCCGGCGTCGCCCTCCCATTCCATCCGCTTGCCGTCCTTGTCGACCATCACGTAGCGGCGCTTCTCGACGCGCGGCCCGTCCTTCGGGAGTGCGTGCGGAGCCAAGCCATCGCCACCCTCGAAGGTCTGCACCTTGCCGTCGCTGCCGACGATGACCATCTTGCGATGCTCGATCGCGCCGGGCTTGCCGGGTACGCGCGGCGCGGCGGCAACGCGCGGCAGCATGAAGGTCATGGCCTTCGGCACGTTGACCTGTGCAGTGGCGACGTTGCGGTCGCGCAGGTAGCTGATGGCGACCTTGCCGCCGGCCGGCTGCGCGCGCAGCGCATCCATCGCCTCACGCGGACTGCCGACGTCCTTGCCGCCGATGCTGCGGATCACGTCGCCGGCCTGCAGACCCTCCAGCTCCTTGCCGGTGCTGAGCACCAGCACGCCGGTGCTGGCGCCGAAATAGCGGCCCAACCCGGCATCCACCGAGGCCAGGTTCAGGCCGTTCCAGCGGAACGCCTCGGCGAGCACCGGCAGCTTGCAGTCGTCGCCCTTGCAGTCGCTGCCCAGGCGGATCACCTCGGTGCGCACGTCCGGCGCAACCATCACCCACTCGGTGCGTTCGCGCGCCGCGAGCGCGCGGGCCCGTGCTTCGACGGCATGTGCACGGGCTTCGCCTGCCTGCACATGGATGCGGTCGGCGGCGATTTCGCGAACAGCGCCATCGTCGCCGACGAGGACCTTGACGTCGCCATCGAATGACGCGCCTCCCGGCCCTTGCATGACCATCACCCGGTCATCGACCTTCGGCGTGAGCGACAACGTTGCGGGCTTGCCGTTGCGCTCGTAACTCAACAGTACCGGTGTGTCCGCCTCGATCGCGGCCAGCAGTTCGCGTGCTTGCGCCACGCGTGCTGCACCATCGCCGGCATCCAGCCGCCGGCTGTAGACGCTGGTGATGCGGTCTCCACTCTGGAGCCCGGCACCGGCGGCGGCACTGCCCGGAGTGACCGCTGCGATGCGCACGCCGGCCTGTTCGTCCGCGGCCAGGACCACACCGATTACCGGCTTGCGCAACACGCGCTTCTCGATACGGATCGGCGCGTCGGCATCGCCGTATTTGCGGGCGAGTTCGGCGTAGCGCTGCGCGGCCTGGTCGAGCTGCGCGCGGGCGGCGTCGAGTTCCTTCTGTTGCGCGGGCGTGGGTGCGGTCTGGGCGATGGCCAGTCCGGCCACTGCCAGGCCGATCGCGAGCGCCAGGGTTTTGGATGCAAATGTCATGCGGACCTCGTGTGTGGATCGGGTGGAAGACGCGGTCAGTCGATGCTGACCAGTGAGGCGTTGAAGTGTTCGCCGCGTGCGGACAGCAGGCGGTTGGTGGTCTCGATGCCGACCAGCTGCTGCAATGCGTCCACCCGTTGCTGCCACAGGCGGTCGCGATCGGCGGTGTCCAGGTCGGGCTGGGCCAGCGCGTCGTCGATGCCGGCGATGTGGTTGTCGAGGTCGCTGCTCAGCGCCACGCTGGTCGCGCTGGCCACGCGGTCGTCGCGCACCATCGCCAGCAATTGTTCGAGTTGCGCGGATTCGGCGTGCAGCGATTCGATGGGCTGCGTGGCCGCATCCGCGATTGCGAGGCGTGTCGTTCCGGCCGGTTCCGCGGCGGTGCGCATCGGACGATGCGCGGGGGCGATGCGCGGTGGGCGATCGGGCTTGCTGCGATTGGCAGCGGGCGTCGTGGCTGGGCGCGCACTGACCATGAGGGCCGTGTTTTCGTCATCCCGGCCTGCGCCGGGATGACGAACAATCACGTCTTCGGTTGCCGGTTGATCTGCTGCCGGCGCAAGCGGGTCGATGGTGGCCTGCTGCGACATCCGCAGCGGAACCACCATCACCATCACCAGCGCCAACGCAGCGGCGGTTGCCAGCCACAGCGGCCAATGCCTGCGCGTACGTCGCGTCGCGGTTTTCGGAAGACGCGACTGCAGACGCCGCCAGCCATCGGCCGGGGGCACTTCGGCGGGCAGTGCGGCGAACGCATCGCCCCAATTCGCGGGCGACGCCGGTGCGCTGCGCGTTTCGTAGTCGCCGGCATCAGGCATGCGCCTGCTCCTTCTCATAGGTGCGTGCATCGCCTGCGGGTTCGGGAACCTGCAGCAGGCTGCGCAAGCGGCGGGTGCCGCGCGCGAGTTGCGATTTGGAGAAGCTCGCGCTGCGTTGCATTGCGGTGGCGATTTCTTCATGGGTATAGCCTTCGCCGTGGTACAGCCACAGCACGCTGCGGGTCGCATGCGGCAACTGCTCCAGGACGCGTTGCAGCAGCGCGGCATCGGCTGCGGCGGGTGGTGGCGATGCGAGGTCCTCGGCGAACTCGTCGGTGTCCACCCCATCCAGTTCCGCTGCGAGTCGACGCCCGCGACGCAGCTGCATCAGTGCCTCGTTGACCGCGACCTGTCGCAACCATCCCCAGAACGGCGTGCCGCCATCGCCACGGAAGCCGTCGATGGAGGACCATACTTTCAACATCGTCTCCTGCAGCACCTCGTCGGCCTCGCTGCGGTCGCCGCAGATCCGCAGCGCCAGTGTGAATACCGGCCGCTCGAACCAGCGGTACACCTGCTCGAACGCATCCCGTTCGCCGTGTCGCACGCGGGCGAGCAGGGCGGTAGGGACGTCGATCGCGAAGCTGGAGTGTCCGGCCATTCCCTGATCTGGATGCACGAGCGAGGAAAACGGTCGCAGTGGCATCGCAATATCGCCCGCCACGGGCCGGGCCTATACTCCGACTCACTTCCGGGGAGGAAATTCCATGGGCACGATTCTCGCGCTGATCCTGCTGTTCGCCGGCGTCATCATCCTGTTCAAGACCGTGCGGATGGTGCCGCAAGGGTACGAATGGACGGTGGAGCGCTTCGGCAAGTACACCCACACCATGACCCCGGGCCTGCATTTCCTGGTGCCGGTGGTCTACGGCGTCGGCCGCAAGATCAACATGATGGAACAGGTGATGGACGTGCCGAGCCAGGACGTCATCACCAAGGACAACGCGGTGGTGAAAGTCGACGGCGTGGTCTATTTCCAGGTGCTGGATGCCGCCAAGGCCGCGTACGAAGTCGCCACTCTGGAGATCGCCATCCTCAACCTGGTGATGACCAATATCCGCACCTCGATCGGCTCGATGGACCTGGACGAATCGCTGTCCAAGCGCGACGAGATCAATGCCAAGGTGCTGGTCGCGGTCGACCAGGCCACCCATCCGTGGGGATTGAAGGTCAACCGCATCGAACTGAAGGACATCCAGCCGCCGCGCGACCTGGTCGACTCGATGGCCCGGCAGATGAAGGCCGAGCGCGAGAAGCGCGCCAACATCCTGGAAGCCGAGGGCTTCCGCCAGGCCGCGATCCTCAAGGCCGAGGGCGAGAAGCAGTCGGTGATCCTCGAAGCCGAGGGCGAGAAGGAAGCCGCATTCCGCCAGGCCGAAGCGCGCGAGCGCCTGGCCGAGGCCGAGGCCAAGGCGACGCAGATGGTCTCGGACGCGATCGCTTCCGGCAACGTGCAGGCGATCAATTACTTCGTCGCGCAGAAATACATCGAGGCGTTCAAGGCGCTGGCCGAAGGCCCGAACCAGAAGTTCGTGCTGATGCCGATGGAGTCGGCGGGCGTGATCGGTTCGCTGGGCGGCATCGCCGAACTGGCGAAGGAAGCGCTGGATCGTCAACCCGGCGGCACGCTGATCGCCAGCAGCAAGCCGGTGGCCTGAGCCATGCGCTGGGACGTGTTCGCATGGGCGGCCTTCGCGCTGGTCCTGTTCGCCGCCGAGGCGGTATTGCCCGGTGCGTTCATGCTGTGGCTCGGCTTCGCCGCGGCGGCGGTGTTCGTCGCGGTGTGGTTGCTGCCGGTCGAGGTGCCGCTGCTCGCCCAGGTTGCCGCATTCGTGGCGCTCAGCTTCGTGTCGATCCGCATCTACCAGCGCTGGTTCCGTGGTCGCGAGCGCGACAGCGACCAGCCAGCGCTCAATCGCCGCACCGCTGCGCTGGTGGGGCGGATGGCGGTGCTGGACCGCGCCATCGTCGATGGCCGCGGTCGCGTGCAGATCGCCGATGCCTATTGGGATGTCGCCGGCCCGGACCTGCCGGCGGGCGCTCGCGTGCGGATCATCGGTGGCGATGCGATGACCCTGCAGGTCGAAGCGGCCGAATGAGTCGGCGGCATACCGGCGCGTAGGGCGCGAGAGGTCTGGGATAATGCCGCTTCCCACGTAGCCGGATCGCGCGCATGACCAACAAGACCGTCCTCAACGAAACCCACCGAGCGCTGGGCGCGAAGATGGTGGACTTCGGCGGCTGGGACATGCCGATCCACTACGGCTCGCAACTCGACGAGCATCATCTGGTGCGCCGCGACGCCGGCATGTTCGATGTGTCGCACATGACCGTGGTCGATCTGACCGGCGCGCGCGTGCGCGACTTTCTGCGCCATCTGGTCGCCAACTCGGTGGACAAGCTGCAGAAGCCGGGCAAGGCGCTTTACACGGCGATGCTCAACCCGCAGGGCGGGGTGATCGACGACCTCATCGTCTATTTCATGTCCGAGGACTGGTTCCGGCTGGTGGTCAACGCCGCCACCCGCGAGAAGGACGTGGCCTGGATCACCGCGCAAGCCGCGGCGTTCGACGTCGTCGTGCGCGAGCGTCCGGAGTTCGGCATGGTCGCGGTGCAGGGACCGACTGCGCGCGAACGCGTCATCGGCCTGCTGCGCGAGGAAGACCGCGTGCCGGTGTCGAAGTTGCTGCGCTTCTCCGCGCGGCAGGCGAAGACCGTCGATGGTGTCGAGGTGTTCGTGGCGCGCACCGGCTACACCGGCGAGGACGGGTTCGAGGTGATCGTGCCGGAATCGCAGACCGTCGCTTTCTGGAATGCGCTGCTGGATGCGGGCGTGAAGCCGGCCGGTCTGGGTGCGCGCGACACCTTGCGGCTCGAAGCCGGCATGAATCTGTACGGCCAGGACATGGACGATACGGTCTCGCCGTTCGAGGCTGCGCTCGCCTGGACGGTCGTGTTGGATGCGAATTCCGATGGACAGCCACGCGACTTCATCGGCCGCGCTGCGCTGGAAGCGCAGCAGGCGACTGGCGCGTCGCGGCAGATGATCGGCCTGGTCATGGACGAGAAGGGCGTGCTGCGCCACGGCCAGAAAGTGCTGACCGCGAATGGCGACGGCGAGATCCTGTCCGGCACGTTCTCGCCGAGCATCGGCAAGGCCATCGCCTTCGCCCGCATTCCTGCCGGCGAGCCTGGCGACGTGCGCGTCGACATACGCGGCCGCGAGGTGCCGGTGCGCGTGGTCAAGTTCCCGTTCGTCAGGGACGGCAAGGTCCAGGACGGCATCTGATCCGGCAGAGGTGAACTTTCGCCTCCGCCTTCGCTAGACTTTCCCCACCCAATCCCCGCACGTTCCACTGGAGCCAGCAATGAGCGAGATCCCCGGCGACCTCAAGTTCCTCAAGTCCCACGAGTGGGCCCGCGTCGAAGGCGATGGCAAGGTCACCATCGGCATCTCCGACCACGCCCAGGGCTTGCTCGGCGACCTCGTCTACGTGGAACTGCCGAATGTCGGCGACCAGGTGACCGTGGGCACTGCATGCGCGGTGGTGGAATCGGTGAAGGCGGCGTCGGACGTGTACGCGCCGCTCAGCGGCAAGGTGGTCGACGTCAACGCGGCACTCGCCGACAAGCCGGAGACGATCAACGAGGACGCTTACGGCGACGGTTGGTTGTTCGTGATGGAGATCGACGATGCCGACCAGCTCAACGACCTGATCGAGCCGGACGACTACGCCGAGTTGCTGGAAGACGAAGACCACTGATCCGAACTGCCAGTCGGCGACCAGGAACCCGCGATGGCGACGTCGCGGGTTCTTCGTTTCTGGTGTTCGCGAAGTGCGCGCAGGCGGCATCGACGCATGGGACGCGCGGAAAATCCTGCGCAGTTTTCGCGCAAACGTACTTGTGCGGCGCGAAATCGCGGCAAGCGGTTCGCCATCGCGCGCGTGCGACATGCGCTGCGAGTCGAGCTTCTGCAATGCGTCGAACGCATGCATGCATGCATGTTTCGATGTTGCGTTTTTCGCAAGCGATACTGCTGCAACCCGCGTCATTGCTTGCGTGCAGCGCATCGATGCATCGGCTGCAATCGCAACGACGATGCGTCGATGCGCTGCATCGAATGCGCATGGAAGCGTGTCGTTGCGAACGACATGCAGGTACGCGCGGAAAAAGATTGCGACAGGTTGTTGACAGTTGAAAAAACCGTGATTAGGTTTCGCCCAGCAGACGTTCCCTGCAGAAGCGAGTGAGTGAGCACAACGCGAAAGACGGCAGCACGGCACGCGACTCCGCCAGCAACATCAAACGGTGGACGCAGCCGGACTGTCCTTCGCGGAAATGCACAACACCAGTCGCCGGATGCGTGCCCATGATCGAAACCTGCAGCGTGCATCGCCGCGGGTTTTTTAATGGGCGGGGAACATCCAACGTCGGCAGCGCGCATGGCGCGCGCCGGCACGGCATCCGTTCCGGTGCGCCATGCGCGTCGGCGGTCGATCGCGGGTCCGATACCCGTGGTGTTTTTGCAACTGGGCTTTACCGATTTACCCATTGACGAGGAGCCATACCATGGCCGTTAAGAAAGCTGCAAAGAAGGCTGCGAAGAAGCCGGCCGCCAAGAAGGCGGCGAAGAAAGTCGCCAAGAAACCGGCGGCGAAGAAAGCAGTAAAGAAGGCAGTGAAGAAGGCTGCCGCCAAGAAGCCGGCCGCCAAGAAGGCGGCGAAGAAGGTCGCGAAGAAGCCGGCAGCCAAGAAGGCTGCGAAGAAGGTCGCGAAGAAGGTCGCGAAGAAGCCGGCCGCCAAGAAGGCGGCGAAGAAGGTCGCGAAGAAGCCCGCCGCCAAGAAGGCTGCGAAGAAAGTCGCGAAGAAGCCCGCCGCCAAGAAGGCTGCGAAGAAGGTCGCGAAGAAGCCGGCTGCCAAGAAGCCTGCTGCGAAGAAGGCTGCGAAGAAGCCCGCCAAGAAGGCCAAGCCGGCTGCCGTACTTCCCGTGACCCCGGGTCCGGTGATCTGAAGTCAAGCGACCGGCCCGGGCATGCCCGGGTTGGCGTCTGCAACACCATGAAGACCCTTCCCGTTGCCCAGGCGGGAGGGGTTTCTTTTTGGCGGTCGTGGCGAGCGCGCTGCGGCCTGGAACTGCGAAAGCCTCAGCCAGTGCGAACGCTCAGAGTGGCGAGGCGGTGGCGGCCGACGAGTCGGCACCGGCCGGGGTCTTCACCGGCTGGGTCGCGTACAGGGTTTCGGAAGGCGCGGCGATGTCGATGTCGTCGTCCAGCCATTGGCCATCGGTGAGGCCGAGTGCAGTGTCCAGGATCGTCGGCAGCAATCCGCTGGGCAATGCGCTTTCGCTGTTCCACAGCAACACCACACCCAGGTTCTTGCCCGGCAGCAGCGCCATCGCACCACGATAGCCCTGCACCGCACCGCCGTGGAAGACGACCTGATGGCCCGAGTAGGTGTACGAACGCCAGCCCAGCGCATAGCCGGCCGAGCTCAAGCGGGTGCGTCGCCACGCGGCGCCGCGGATCTCGCTGGGAGTATCGACCAGCGGCGCATGCAGGGTGGCCAGCAAGGGCGCGGGCAGCACGTCGGGGCGGTGGCCGGTCTGCGCGAGCAACCATTGCGCCATGTCGCTGATGCTGGCATTGACGCCGGCTGCCGGCGCGACGCGGTAATAGGTGGGTTTGGGCGTCAGCGGCACCCAACCGCCGCCGCCGCGCACGTGCGGACGGGCCCAGCGCGCGCTGGCCTGGATGCCGTCCAGGCCGTAGCTGGCATCGTGCATGCCCAGCGGCTTGAAGATGCGGCGGGCCACGGTCTCGCCGAAGAACTGGCCGGTGGTGGCGAACACCACGTCGCCGATCAGGCTGAAGGCGACGTTCTGGTAGGCGTAGCACTCGCCCGGCGCGCATTTCATCGGTGCCGTGGCCAGCTTCATGGTCACGCTGTGATAGTCGGCGTTGGCCTCGATGTCGCGATCGAAGGCGTTGTGGGTCAGGCCGACGCGATGGCTGAGCACGTCGGCCACCGTGACCTGCTGTGCCGCGTTCGGCGCGGACAGACGGAACTCGGGCACGTAATCGGTGAGGTGGCTGTCCCAGCGCAGCACCCCATCGTTGACCAGCATGCCGGTCACGGTGCCGGCGAACGACTTGGACAGCGAGGCGAGGCGGAACACCGTATGCGCATCGACCGGTTGCGGATTGCGCGCATCGGTCACGCCGTAGCCGCGCGCGCTGAGGATCCGGCCGTCCTTGACGATCGCCATTGCCAAGCCGGGGATGCGGCCGTTGGCCACGAGCTGGTTGGCGGCGGCTTCGAAACGCTGCACATCGAAACCGTCGGCGAGTTGGGTGTCGCTATCGAGCGGAGTCGGCAGGCCGATGTTCGATGCCGCGGGTTCCGGCGCGCGACTGACCGTGCCCTTCCAGTGCATCGCGCTTTGTGCGGACGAACCCACCGCGAACGGCAGCAAGGCCGTGACCAAGGCAAGGCGACACGCTTGCCGGATGCGCTGTTCTTTCATCGGCCATGCCCCCTGCGTATGCTGCAATGACGGGTCGATTCTAGCGCCTGTTTCCACAATTGCATGAACAAGGGGAACTTCGATGCTTGGCTTCTTGATTTTGCTCGCAATTCTGGTGGTTGTCGGGCTCTGGGGCGTGAGCATCTACAACGGCCTGGTGACCGCCCGCAACGCCTTCAAGAACGCCTTCGCGCAGATCGACGTGCAACTGCAACGGCGCTTCGACCTGATCCCGAACCTGGTCGAGATCGCCAAGACCTACATGAGCCACGAGCGCGAGACGCTCGAAGCGGTGATCGCCGCGCGTTCCGCCGCGCAATCGGGACTGGCTGCGGCCAAGGCCAATCCCGGCGATGCCGAGGCGATGGCGCAGCTGGCCGCCGCGCAGGGCCAGCTCAATGCCGGCCTCGGCCGGTTGATGATGGTGGCCGAGGCCTATCCGGACCTGAAGGCCAACCAAACCATGATGCAGCTCACCGAGGAGCTGACCAGCACCGAGAACAAGGTCGCCTTCGCCCGGCAAGCGTTCAACGATTCGGTGATGGCCTACAACAACAAGCGCGAAGTGTTCCCGTCGAGCATCTTCGCCGGCATGTTCAATTTCGCCGCCGCCAACCTGCTGGAGATCCCGGCGGACAAGCAGTTGGACGTGCGCGCCGCGCCGCAAGTGAAGTTCTGATCCTGGATGACCCGGGCCGCGGAGATGCGTGGCGGGTGAACGCGGAATCCGTCGCATGAATTTCTTCGAGCAACAGGCCGCTGCGCGACGGACGTCGGCGCGGCTGGTGATCCTCATGCTGCTGGCGGTGGGCGGCATCGTGCTGGCGGTTGATGGCGTGGTCTGGGTCGCCACCCAGTCGCCGCGGATGGTGCTGTTCGCCACGCTGTCGTCGATCGCGGTGATCGCGATCGGGTCGCTCTACCGCATCGCCAGCCTCGGCGGCGGTGGCGAGCCGGTGGCGCAGCAACTGGGCGGCACGCTGGTGCCTGAGAACACCACCGAACCGAGCCTGCGTCGCCTGCGCAACGTGGTCGAGGAAATCTCGATCGCCTCGGGCGTGCCGGTGCCGAAGATCTACGTGCTCGAACACGAAGCCGGCATCAATGCGTTCGCGGCGGGCTATTCGACATCGGACGCGGTGGTCGCGGTGACCCGCGGCGCGCTCGACCGGCTCAATCGCGACGAACTGCAGGGCGTGGTCGCTCACGAGTTCAGCCACATCCTCAACGGCGACATGCGTCTCAACATCCGCCTGGTCGGCGTGCTGTTCGGGATCCTGATGATCGGCCTGATCGGCCGCAAGATCCTGGAGCACGGACGCTTCGGCGGACGCGGCAAGAACGTCGGCGCGATTCTGGTTGCCGCGCTGGTGGCGATGATCATCGGCTACATCGGCCTGTTCTTCGGGCGGATGATCAAGGCCGGGGTCAGCCGCACCCGCGAGAAGCTGGCCGATGCCAGCGCGGTGCAGTTCACCCGGCAGACCCGCGGCCTGTCCGGCGCGCTCAAGAAGATCGGCGGCCTGCACGATGGTTCGCGGCTCAACCAGCGCAGCGATGCCGAGGAAGTCAGCCACATGCTGTTCGGTGACGGCATCGGGTTCAGTGGTCTGTTCGCCACCCATCCGCCGCTGCTGGAACGCATCCGTGCGCTGGAGCCGAAATTCGGCGGCGAAGAACTGGCCCGTCTGCAGGCGCAATGGATCGCGAGTCCGCCCGACGGCATGCAGGAAGACGTGGCGCTCGGTCTGGCCGGTGGCAGCGGTTCGCGCCTGCCCGGTGCGACCCAGGAACTCAGCGTGACCCCACCGATGGTGGCCGCGCAGGTCGCCGCACCCGCGGCTGATGATTACCGTCGCGCCGACAGCATCGTCATCGCGATCCCCGACGCCCTGCGCGATCTGGCCAGCGAGCGCGCATCGGTGATGCCGTTGCTGCTCGGCCTGCTGCTGGCCGACGACGAGGCGCTTGCCCAGCACCAGCACATGGAAATCGCCGCGCGTCTGGATGGCGAAATGGCCGATCATGCGCTGCGCATCCATCAGCAACTGATCGCGGATCTGCATCCGATGCTGCGTTTGCCGTTGGCGGCACTTGCGTTCCCGGTGCTGCGCCTGCGCCCGCGTCCGCAACTCGATGCCTTCATGGACACGGTGCATGCGGTGGTCCATGCCGATGGCCAGGTGTCGCTATTCGAATACTGTCTGGGACGCCTGCTCACCGTGCAGGTGCGCGAGTCGCTGGATCCGTCGCGCTATGCGCGCTTCGGCCGGCGCAAGCCGGGCAGTGTCCGCAACGAATTCGCCACGCTGCTCGCGGTCGTTGCGCAGGCCGGGCATGAGGATCGGGCTTCGGCGCAGCATGCCTACCTGGCTGGCCTGCAGCGCGTGCTGCCGCGCGATCACCTGCCGTATGCACCACCCGGTAATGGCGTGCTCGCGCTGGACGCCGTGTGGGAGCCGCTGGATGCGCTGGATCCATTGGCCAAGCAGGCGATGGTCGAGGCGGTGACCGCTGCGGTCAGCCACGACGGTCGCGTCAGCGTGGCCGAGGCGGAACTGCTGCGCACCATCTGCGGCGCGCTGCATTGCCCGTTGCCGCCGATGCTGGAACGGGGCTGACCACGAACATGACCGCTTGGCGATGCGATGTCCGTTGACTCGTGCATGCAAGGAGCATCATGAAGCGGCCTTACGCGAACATCGGATTCTTCTTCCTGCTGCTGCTTGCATTGGTCATCGCAGGCTTTACCCCGAGGATTCCGGAGACGCCGTTCTTCGGCTATTTCGGGCACGTCGCGAAGGGCGTGCCGGTGCCCGGTGTCATCCATGCGCATGCCATCGTGGCGCTGGCATGGTTCGTCCTGCTCTGCGTGCAGCCATTCCTGATACGTGCGAACCGGGTCGACCTGCATCGGTGGCTGGGCCGGGCCTCGGTGATCCTTGTAGTGCTGGTCGCATATACCGCCGTGCAGGTCATGAAGCGCTTCTACCTGCAGGGCATCACCCAGATGCCAAGGGACACCGTGTTGTCCCTGCTCTCGCAATCGTTTACCGGGCTGTCGCTGTTCCTGCTGTTCTACGCAATGGCGATCTGGCGACGCCGCAACCTGCATCAGCATGTCGCCTTCATGGTCGGTGCCTCGCTGGCGGCGGCGACACCGGGGCTGGCGCGCCTGGGATTGCATGTGATCGGCGGCCTGCCCGGAATCCTTGCAGTGGTCGCGGGTATCTATGGCACGCTTGTCGCAGGCATGCTGTTCGCGAAGTTCAGGTATTCGCGACCGGTGTCGCGCAGTCCTTACCTCGCGATCATCGGGCTGTTCCTTGCGGCCCATGCGATGGACTTCGTCGGCAGCCGATCGAGTGCATGGCGATGGTTTGCGGACAAGATGGTGTCGGTCTGGTGATATCGCCCTTTTCGGCGAAGCCTCTCAGCCGGCCTTGATCAAATCCGCCGCACGCTCCGCGATCATGATCGTCGGCGCGTTGGTGTTGCCGCCCGGCAGGCAGGGCATCACCGAGGCGTCCACCACGCGCAGGCCTTCGACGCCGCGCACGCGCAAGGTGGCATCGACGACCGAGGCATCGTCGTCGCCCATCCTGCAGGTGCCGACCGGGTGGTACACCGACTCCGCCTTGGCGCGGATGAAGTCGATCAGTTCGGCATCGGACAGGTCGGGACGCTTCGGGTGGATCGGCGCGCCGCGATAGGCATCGAACGCAGGCTGCGCGAAGATCTCGCGGCTGACCTTGGCGCATTCCAGCATCATTCGCAGGTCGAAGCCCTCGGCATCGCCCAGGTAGTTCGCCTCGATGCGCGGCTTGTCACTGGCGCGGTTGCTGGCCAGGGTCAGGCGGCCGCGGCTGCGCGGGCGCAGGAAGCAGGCGTGCAGGGTGTAGCCGTCGCCGGGCAGGCGGTTGCGGCCATGGTCGTCGAGCATCGCCGGGACGAAATGGAACTGGATGTCGCAGCGCTCGTCGGGCGCAAGCGGCGAGCGGAAGAAGCCGCCGGCCTCGGCCAGGTTGCTGCTGCCCGCGCCGCGATGGCCGCGCAGGAAATAGTCGAACGCCATCTTCGGTTCGTTGATGCGGTCGTAGGTGATCGGCTGCGTCGAATGCTGCAGCGTGCAGATGTCGAGGTGGTCCTGCAGGTTGCCGCCAACACCGGCGGCATCGTGCACCACGTCGATGCCGAACGTGCGCAACTCATCGGCGGGTCCGACACCGGACAGCATCAGCGTTTGCGGCGAATTGATCGCGCCGCCGCACAGCAGCACTTCGCGCGCCACGGGTTGGTGGAAGGCGTTGCCGCCCATCGCGTAGGTCACGCCGTTGGCGCGGCGGCCGTCGAAGGTGATGCGGCTGACCAATGCACCGGTGTGCACGGTGAGGTTGGGACGCGAGCGGATCGGTGCCAGATACGCCGCGGCGCTGGAACAGCGCGCGCCATCGCGTTGGGTGACCTGGTACAGGCCGACGCCTTCCTGCGTCGCGCCATTGAAGTCGCCATTGCGGGCGATGCCGGCCTGGCTGGCAGCCTCGATGAAGATATCCGACAGCGGGTTGTGGTGGCGCAGGTCGGACACGCCCAGCGGCCCATCGCCGCCGTGCAAGGCATCGCCACCACGGGTGTTGCCTTCGGCGCGCTTGAAGTAGGGCAGCACCGCATCCCAGTGCCAGCCCGACGCGACCTTCGCCCAGTCGTCGTAGTCGCCGGCGACGCCGCGGATGTAGCACATCGCGTTGATCGAACTGGAGCCGCCCAGCACCTTGCCGCGCGGCCACCACAGCACGCGGTTGTCGAGGTGCGGCTCGGGTGCGGTGTCGTAATCCCAGTTCACGCCCTTGCGGTTGACCAGCTTGGCCAGCCCGGCGGGCATGTGGATGAAGGGATGCCAGTCGCGCGGGCCGGCCTCGAGCAGCAATACCTTCGTGTTCGGGTCTTCGGAGAGGCGGTTGGCGAGCACGCAGCCGGCGGAGCCGGCACCGATGATGATGTAATCGAACATGCCGTTCAAAGAATGTGCCGCCCCACGACGAAGACCCGGCGACGCTATGCCCCCGGCCTAGAGCAAATGCTCGGCCGATGCGGTGGCGGAGTGGCGCGACTGCGGTTAACGTGGCCCATCGCCGTGGCACGACGGGCCCAGGATGACCGATCCCATTGTCGCCAGCGGACGCATCGACCGGTTTCGCGCCGCGTTCGGAAAATCCCCGCCACTGCTGTGGTCGTTCCTGTATTTCTTCTGCCTGCTGTGCGGCTACTACGTGCTGCGCCCCGTGCGCGAGGCGATGGCCGCCTCCAGCGATATCGAAGTGGTGTTCCCGCCGGCGCTGATCGCGTCCTTCGCCAGTCGTGGCGTGGCCTTGGGCGAGTTCACCCTGCAGTTCATCTTCACCGCGGTGTTCGTGATCATGCTGCTGTTGCAGCCGGTGTACGGCTGGCTGGTCAGTCGCTTCCCGCGGCGCGTGTTCCTGCCGGTGATCTACGGCTTCTTCATCGCCACCCTGCTGCTGTTCTACGCGATGTTCGACAGCGGCATCGCCGGGCGCGGACTGGCGTTCATCCTCTGGATCACGGTGTTCAACCTGTTCGCGGTGGCGGTGTTCTGGAGCTTCATGGCCGATATCTACGACAATGCCGAGGCGCGTGCGTATTACGGCTACATCGGTGCGGCCGGCACCATCGGCGCGTTCCTCGGCCCGGTGCTGACGCGAACCCTGGTCGAACAGGTCGGCATCGCCAACATGATGCTGGTGTCGGCGGCGCTGTTCTCGGTGTGCGTGGTCTGCATCGTTCGCCTGCGACGCCATGCGATGGCGCGCGAGGCGCAACGCGGGCAGACGAGCGGCGAAAAACCGATGGGCGGCGAGGTGCTCGCCGGTCTCAAGCTGGTGTTGAAGGAGCCGCTGTTGCGTTGGCTGGCGGTCATGGTGGTGCTGGGCGTCGGGGTGGGCACGTTGCTCTACAACGAGCAGAACCGGATCGCGCGGACTGCGTTCGCAACCGCGGAGGAGCGTGCCGCGTTTTTCGCCACCCTCGATCTGGCGGTGAACTCGCTGACGCTTGTCCTGCAGTTGCTGGTGACTCGCATGCTGATGTCGCGCTTCGGCATTGCGCCCGCGCTGCTGGTGCCGGGTGCGGCGATCATCCTGGGCTTTTCCATTCTCGCCGCGTCGCCGCTGCCGATGATGGTGGCGATCGTGCAGGTCTTCACCCGCGCCAGCGAGTTCTCCCTGGCCAAGCCCGCGCGCGAAACCATCTACACCCGGGTCGGCCGCGAGTGGCGCTACAAGGCCGGTGCCGCGATCGACACCGTGATCTATCGGGGCGGCGACCTCACCTTCGTCTGGGTGCACAAGTTCCTGTCCGCGTTCGGTTCCCAGGTGGTGTTCGGCGTTGGCCTGCTGATCGCCTGTGGCATGACCATCGGTGCGCTGGGCGTCCTGCGCGAGGCGAAGAAATTGCCGGAAGAACGCGGATCCTGAGGAGGACGGATGATGTCGATGATCGCGCTGGTGCTGATTGGTGTAGTGGGGCTGCTGCACCTGTATTTCCTGGTGCTGGAGATGTTCCTGTGGACCAGGCCGCTTGGCCTGAAGACGTTCCGCAACACGCCGGAAAAAGCCGAAACCACCCGGGTGCTGGCTGCCAACCAGGGCCTGTACAACGGCTTCCTTGCCGCCGGTCTGTTCTATGCGATCGCCACCGGCTCGCGCGAGTTCGCGTTGTTCTTCCTGGCCTGCGTGATCATCGCTGCACTGTACGGCGCTTACAGTGTCAACAAGCGGATCTTCGTCGTGCAGGGGGTGCCGGCATTGGCCGCGCTGGCGGCGGTGCTCTTGTAGTTGCTCGCGCGACGGCGCCTACCGCGGCGTACTCGCTGCGCGGCTCGAAATGCCGCTACGCGAGCACGCCACGGTCTCTCCGTCTATCCAACAACACGGTGGTTCAGCGCATCGCTTTCGGCGAGACCCACATCGCGATGGTCGCCTTGAACACGGCCTCGCCCTGCAGATCCTCGACCAAGACCTCGAACGGGAGTTCATGGCCTTCCGCTGATTCGCGTGGCGGGAACGCCGGCGTCGCGGTTGCGCGCATCGTGCCCACCGCCTTTTTCAGGTAGGCGACGGTCATGCCTTTCGGAATCCAGCGCATCGACGCCGGGATGCTGACATCGCAAGTCAGGCCGCCGACGAACTCGGCGAGGTTGCACAGCGCGATCGCGTGCACCGTGCCGATGTGGTTGGTCACCCGTCGGCGATGCGAGAGCGTGGCGACACCGCGACCCGGTTCCAGCACTTCGATGCGCGGCGCGATGCTGGCGAAGTAGGGCGCCTTCAGGCAAACCAGCTTCGAGAACAGCCAGCGGCCCGCCGGCCATTGGCTGATGCGTTGGTAGGAGGCGAGTACGTTCACGCCGCCGCGCGCGGGGCAATGCGGCCGTGCAGCGATGCATACCCGGCCGAACGCAATTCTTCCGGATCGAAGTCGTCGACCATGATCGCGTCCAGAGTGATCGCGCGCAGTTCTTCCAGCTGCTTGCGCTCGTCCGCGGTGATCCAGCCTTCGCGCACGCCCTCATCGAGTTGCGCATCGAACTCCAGCGCCTCGATGTCGCTGTTCTTCAGCGCCTTGAGGAACTTGCGTTCGACCGGCTCGGCCATCACCACCTTCGGCAGGTAACTGACGATGCGGCCACCGGGGTTGTTCGCGCATGGTGTGGTGAACACGCCTTCGGCCAGGCGCTCGCGGGCATCGCATGGGGTCATCAGCAGGCTCGCGACCTTGTGGCCCAGGCGATCGCTGGGTGCCTGCGCGCGGCGACCCAGCGGGAAGATCACCAGCCACAGCAGCCAGCCGACCGGACGAATCGGGAAGTTGCGCAGCGCGCCCGACAGCGCGGTCTCGATCTTGTTGACCGCATCATGGAAGGCGTAGGCCAGCAACGGCTGGTCGCCGACCGGGTTGCCGGCATCCTGGTGGCGCTTGAGCATCGAGCTGGCGATGTACAGCTGGCTGAGCACGTCGCCCAGGCGGCCGGACAGCGATTCCTTGAACTTCAGCTTGCCGCCGAGCAGCAGCATCGAAGTGTCGGCCATCACCGCCAGCGCGGCGGAATAGCGGTTGAGCTTGCGGAAATAGCGACGGGTGTCGTCGTCGCCCGGCGCGCTGCCGATATTGGTGCCGGTCAGGCCGAACCACCAGCTGCGCACCGCATTGCTGATCGCGAAACCGATGTGGCCGAACAGCGCGGCGTCGAACTGGTCGATGCGTTCCACCGGATCGGCCAACTGCGCCGACTTCATTTCCTTCATCACCCACGGATGGCAGAGGATCGCGCCCTGGCCGAAGATCATCAGGCTGCGGGTCATGATGTTGGCGCCCTCGACCGTGATCGCGATCGGTGCGGCCTGCCAGGAACGCCCGGCGAAATTGCGCGGGCCGAGGATGATGCCCTTGCCGCCGAGGATGTCCATGCAATCCATCGCCGCCTTGCGGCCCATCTCGGTGCAGTGGTACTTGGCGATGGTCGACGGCACCGCCGGATTTTCGCCGCGCGCAACCGCAGCCGCCGTCGCTTCGCTCAGCGCACTGGTCGCATAAGCGTTGCCGGCGATGCGCGCCAGCGCTTCTTCCACGCCTTCGAAGCGACCGATCGACAGGCCGAACTGCTTGCGGATGCGCGCATAACTGCCCACGGTCACCGCGCCCATCTTCGAGCCGCCGCTGGCGGTCGAGGGCAGGGTGATCGAGCGCCCGATCGACAGGCATTCCATCAGCATGCGCCAGCCCTGGCCGGCGTAGTCTTCGCCACCGATCAGCTGCGACAGCGGCACGAACACATCCTTGCCGGTGATCGGGCCATTCTGGAACGGCGAGTTCAGCGGGAAGTGGCGGCGGCCGATCTCCAGACCCTGCGTGTCCGCGGGAACCAATGCCAACGAGATCCCGATGTCGCGCTTGTCGCCGAGCAGCCCGTCCGGGTCGTACATGCGGAAGGCCACGCCGATCAGCGTAGCCACTGGCGCCAACGTGATGTAGCGCTTGTTGAGCGTCAGCTTGATGCCGAGGACGTTGATGCCATTCCACTCGCCCATGCAGACGATGCCATAGTCCGGAATCGAGGTCGCATCGGAGCCGGCGAACGGACCGGTCAGCGCGAAGCACGGCACCTCGCGACCATCGGCCAGGCGCGGCAGGTACTGCTGCTTTTGTTCCTCGGTGCCGTAGTGCATCAGCAGTTCGGCCGGACCCAGCGAGTTCGGCACGCCCACCGTGGAGCTGACCACGCTGCTGATCGATGCCAGCTTCTGGATCACCTTGTGATTCATCAGCGCCGAGAAGCCCAAGCCGCCGTATTCCTTCGGGATGTTCAGGCCGAAGAAGCCATTGCGTTTGATGTAATCCCACAGTTCCGGCGGCAGGTCGGCGCGGACATGGCAGATATCCCAGTCGTCGGTCATCCGGCACAGTTCTTCACACGGACCATCGAGGAAGGCTTGTTCCTCGGCAGTGAGTTGCGGCTTGGGCAAGGTCAGAAGCTGATTCCAGTCCGGCTTGCCGGAGAACAATTGGCCCTCGAAGCCGACCGTGCCGGATTCCAGCGCGGTGCGCTCGGTATCGGACAGCGGTGGCAGCAGCTTGGTGTAGAAGCCCAGCAGCGGCGTGGTGATGAAGGGCTTGCGCAGTTGCGGGATCAGCAGCGGCAGCGCGATCAGCGCAACCAGCACCCCGGCGGTGATGGTCGCCACGTGGTTGGCGCCCAGCAGCCAACAGGCGACCAGCAGGGTGGCAGTCATCGCGGCCCAGACCGCCAGGCGCAGGCGGTGGTAGGCAGCAAATGCGCTGGCGACGAGGAAAGCGAGGAAGGGCAGGGCGATGCTCATGTGGGGCTCCGGGTACCGCAGATGTTCCGGGCGCGGCGGCATTGCATTGCGGATGCGGCCTCGCCTACCATACGGCAAAGTATGGGAATCCCGGCGAGGCTGTCAATCGCGGGATAAGAGCATTTGCTCGACATACTCCCGCATCCGCAAGCGTACGGATAGAATGCCGCGATGACCGAAGCCGCATCACGCAACGGGCGCCTCAGCGCCGATGACTGGGCACGCGAAGCGCTCGACCAGATCGCCGAACAGGGCGTTGCGTCGGTGGCAGTGGAGCCGCTGGCGCGTCGACTCGGCGTGACCAAGGGCAGCTTCTATTGGCACTTCCCGTCGCGCGATGCATTGCTGCAGGCGGCGCTGGAGCGCTGGGAAACCGCCGAGCAGGAAATCGTGTTCGGCTCGGTGGAAAATGTCTCCGATCCGCGCGAGCGGTTGCGCTCGCTGTTCCAACTGGTCGCGCATGAGGTCAAGTCACACATTATCTATAGCGAATTGCTGAAGGCCCTGGACCATCCCACGGTCAGCCCGGTCATCGGGCGGGTCTCCCAGCGACGACTGGACTACCTCACCGCGAGCTTCCGCCAGGCCGGACTGGGCCGCACGGCTGCACAGCATCGCGCGCGCCTGGCCTACGCGGCCTATGTCGGCTTCCTGCAGCTCAGCCTGCAGTTGCAGCAGCCCCGGCTGCACCACGACGAGTTCGAGGCCTACGTCGAACACGTCATGGATACCCTGATCCCGCAAACCTGATTTCCGCGCGTCGCGCGGCAGGACTTCGCCAGCCCGCGATTGCAATCGATTTCACTCTGAACAGTTTCACGAGGAACCATCGATGAGCAGCAGGCTCGATGCATTGAACCAATGGGTGCTGGACGTTGCACGGCTGACCCGGCCCGACGCAATCCACTGGTGCGACGGCAGCGATACCGAGAATGACGCGCTGATCGCGCGGATGCAGGCCGACGGCACTCTCATCAAACTCAACGAACGAACTCATCCGGACAGCTGGCTGCATCGCTCGCATCCGGATGACGTGGCGCGCGTCGAGCACCTGACCTTCGTCTGCACGTCCGAACAGGACGATGCCGGCCCGAACAACCACTGGATGTCGCCGGTCGACGGCCACGCGCAGATGGATGCACTGTTCGACGGCTGCATGGTCGGTCGCACGCTCTACGTGATCCCGTATTGCATGGGGCCGATCGACTCACCGCTGTCGCGTTGTGGCGTGGAGATCACCGACTCGCCGTACGTCGTCGCCAACATGCGGATCATGACCCGCATGGGCGCGGCCGCACTCGCGCGCATCGAGCGCGAAGGCTCGTTCGTCAAAGGTCTGCACTCCACCGGCGAGCTCGACCCGGACCGTCGCTTCATCATGCATTTCCCGGACGAGCTGACCATCAAGTCCTACGGCTCCGGTTACGGCGGGAACGCGTTGCTCGGCAAGAAATGCCATGCGCTGCGCATCGCCTCGCACCAGGCGCGCAAGGAAGGCTGGCTCGCAGAGCACATGCTGATCCTCGGCCTCGAGAATCCGCAGGGCCAGACGCATTACATCGCCGCCGCGTTCCCGAGCGCCTGCGGCAAGACCAACCTGGCGATGCTGATTCCGCCCGAGGGTTATCGCGAAGCCGGCTGGAGGGTGTGGACGATCGGCGACGACATCTGCTGGATGCGTCCGGGCGAAGACGGGCGACTGTATGCGATCAATCCCGAGGCCGGTTTCTTCGGCGTCGCACCGGGGACGTCGGAGAAATCCAACCCGAACGCATTGGCCACCATCCAGCACGACGCCATCTTCACCAATGTCGGCGTCACTGCCGACAACCAGCCTTGGTGGGAAGGCATCGACAACGGCCAGCAACCCGCCACGGACTGGCGCGGCGAACCCTACGATCCAGCGATGCGACCGGCCGCGCATCCGAACGCGCGTTTCACCGTCAGCGCCAAGCAGTGCCCGTCGTATTCGCCGATGGCCGAAGACCCGCAAGGCGTGCCGATCTCGGCGATCGTCTTCGGCGGGCGCCGCGCATCACTGGTGCCGCTGGTGTTCGAGGCGCGCGACTGGACGCATGGCGTGCTGGTCGGGGCATCGATGGGGTCAGAGACCACCGCCGCCGCGGCCGGGCAGGTCGGGGTGATGCGTCGCGACCCGATGGCGATGAAGCCCTTCTGCGGCTACAACTTCGCCGACTACTTCGCCCACTGGCTGTCGTTTGATCGGGATGGCGCGAAGCTGCCGAAGGTCTTCCACGTCAACTGGTTCCGCAAGGGAAGCGACGGCAAGTTCCTCTGGCCCGGCTTCGGCGACAACCTCCGCGTGCTGGAGTGGATTGTCGGGCGGGTCGAGGGAACCGCCGGTGCGGTCGACACGCCGATCGGCCTGCAACCCACTGAAGGCGACATCAACCTGGGTGGGCTGGATCTTGGCGAAGAAGCGCGTTCGTTGCTGTTCGGTTTCGACCGCGCGGGCTGGCAGGCCGAACTCGAGAGCATCGGCAGCTATCTCGAGGATTACGGCCCAAGAATTCCAGTGGCTCTGATGGAGGAGCAGGCACGAATCGCCAAGTCAATCGGCTAGCCAGCGCCTGATGAAAGGTGTCCATTGCAGCGACGCAGCATGCTTTCCGTTGAAACTGAATGGGTGGAAAGCAATATGAATTGCGGATGAGGGGCTTGTTAAGGATTTGTTTGCTGGTCTATAGTCCGTCGGTCAGCCCGCCTCGGGCCAGACGTACATTTGTATTTTTGTCACTTCTGTCCCTATGGGGGTTTACACAATGGCTTCTAATAATTTCGCTACAGGCCTGAAGCGTAGCGCGCTGACCGTTGCGCTCGGTATGTGCTTCGTCGGCGGCGTGCAGGCGCAGTCGAACTCCGCTGGTGCGGTGACTGGTCGTGCCGCGTCGGGCGACACCATCACCATCACCAACCCGGCTACCGGTTTCAGCCGCACCATCACCGTCGATGGCAGCGGTTCTTACCGCTTCTCGGCGTTGCCGACTGGCCAGTACCAGTTGAGCCGCAACGGCGGTGCCACGCGTCCGGTGACCGTCAATGTCGGTAGCGCAGCCAACATCGACTTCGTCAGCTCCGGCGGCGATGCGACCACCCTCGACACCGTGACCGTCGTCGGCTCCGGTGCGATCAATCCGATCGACGTGTCTTCGGTGGAGTCCACCACCATCCTGACCGCCGAGCAGATCGCCAAGATCCCGGTCGCGCGTGATACCACCGCGGTCGCTCTGTTGGCTCCGGGTACCGTGCGCGGCGACGCCGCCTTCGGCAACCTGGCGTCCTTCGGCGGCGCGTCCGTCGCCGAGAATCAGTACTTCTTCAACGGTTTCAACATCACCAACTCGTTCAACAACCTGAACTTCGCTCAGGTGCCGTTCGAGGCGATTGCCGAGCAGCAGACCAAGACCGGCGGCTACGGCGCCGAGTTCGGTCGCTCCACCGGTGGCGTGGTCAACCAGATCTCGCGTCGCGGTACCAATGAGTTCATGGCCGGCGGCAACATCTTCTACACCCCGGGCAGCATGCGTGAAACCTTCCCGAACCAGGTGCTGAACGATGGTACGGTCGTCGCGAACAACTCGAACGACAAGTTCGCCGATGAGTTGACCGCCGCAGTCTGGGCTGGTGGCGCGCTGGTCAAGGATCGCCTGTTTGCCTATGGTTTGGTGCAGTACACCAGGATCGACAACAACCTGGCGCTGCCGGGCACCACGGCCGGCAAGTCGAGTTCCGACATCAATGTGCAGCCGAAGTGGCTGTTGAAGATGGACTGGAACATCAGCGACAACCACATCATCGAATTCACCGGCATCTCCGACAAGCGCGAGATCGAGACCGACTACTTCACCACCACGGTGACCGGCGGTATCCCGAATTCAGGCGTGTATACCGGTACCGAATTCAGCGAGTTCGGCGGCAATACGTACATCGGCAAGTACACCGGCTACCTGAGTGACAACTTCACCCTGTCGGTGCTCGCCGGCACCACCGAGTCCGCGCGCGGCAACTATTCCGTGTCGTCCAGTGGCCTCGTCAATGAATACAACGGCACCGTTGGCGTGCCTGCCGCCGGTTGCCCGGTGATCGTCGATGCGCGTCCGTCGGTTGTGAACAACACCATCGTCGGCCGCTCCGGCTGCTCCATTGCCGACATCCTGGGCCGTCCGGATGCCAAGGACACTCGCGACCAGTTCCGCATCGACGCCGAATGGCAACTGGGCGACCACCTGCTCCGCGCCGGTATTGATATCGACAACTTCGAGTCGGTGGCGGGTGAGTCGTACTCCGGCGGTGCCGTGTGGCGCTACGGTCGCTACGCTGCGACTGGCAACACCAGCGAGAACGAAGTGGTGCGCAAGCGCGTGTTCCAGTCCGGTTCGACCGTGGCCGTCGACCAGACCGCGTACTACATCGAGGACAGCTGGAGTGTCACCGACAACTTCATCGCCTACATGGGTCTGCGCTGGGACAACTTCAAGAACATGAACGGTGAAGGCGAGACCTTCGCCGAGATCAAGAACCAGTTCGCCCCGCGTCTGGGCTTCAGCTGGGACGTGTTCGGTGATTCCACCTTCAAGGTCTACGGCAATGCCGGCCGTTACGCGCTGCCGCTGACCGCCACCGTGGCGGTGCGTGGTGCCTCCAAGTCGCTGTTCAGCGAGCAGTACTACACCTACACCGGCGTGGATCCGGTCACCGGCGCTCCGACCGGCCTGACCCTGATCGACAACCCGGCGAACGGTCGTCCGATTCGTTACCTGAACAACGAGTTCGGCGTCGGCAAGAACCCGGAAACCATCGCCGATGTCGACCTGAAGCCGATGTACCAGGACGAATACATCCTGGGCATGCAGAAGCAGATCACCGACAGCTTCTCGCTGGGCGCGCGCCTGATCCATCGTGACCTCAAGGCCGCGATCGACGACCAGTGCGATTACCGCCCGCTGCTGGCCTGGGCGTTCGCCAATGGCTTCACCGACAACGGCTCGCACGGCTTCCAGGAAGTCGCGGACAAGACCCTGCCGACCGACGTCGCGGTGTACAACCCTGGCTTCGCCTTCTGCCATCTCTACAACCCGGGCGAGGATGCGACCTTCCGGATGGACGTCAACGGCGACGGCGTCTTGGAGACGGTCGAGATCGACGCGGACGTGCTGGGCCCGAAGGCCAAGCGCAAGTACACCGCCTTCGAAGTCTTCTTCGAAAGCAGCTTCGAGCGCGGCTTCCTGCAGGGCTCGTACACCTTCGCCAAGAACATCGGCAACACCGAAGGTGGCGTGAAGTCGGACATTGGCCAGGACGACACCGGCACGACCCAGGACTTCGACTATCCGGAACTGGCGGAAGGCTCGTACGGCTACCTGCCGAACGATCGTCGTCACAGCCTCAAGCTGTTCGGTAGCTACGACCTGACCGACACGGTGTCGATCGGTGGCAACTTCTCGGCGCAGTCCGGTCGTCCGATCAACTGCTTCGGCTACCACCCGATCTCCCCGAACTACGGCAACTCCTACTTCTACTGTGATGGCGAACAGGTGGATCGTGGTACCGCAGGTCGTACGCCGTGGACCCAGAAGCTGGACATGAACGTGTCCTGGCAGCCGGCATTCGCCAGCGACAAGCTCACATTCAAGGTCGACGTGTTCAATGTGTTCAACAGCCGCAAGCCGGTGACCGTGAACGAGTTTGGCGAGGATGCGGGTGGCAATCTGCAGCCGAACGTGTACAAGTCTGTGAATGGTTGGCAGACCCCGCGTGCCGTGCGCTTCATGGTGCAGTACGACTTCTGATCCAGCTGTAACGTTGTAAATGGGACGGCCGCCTTGTGCGGCCGTCCTTTTTTTGTGCGCTCGAGCGATGTCGCGGACAATGCGTATTGGCGATTGGATCGGGAAGATGCCGGCTTGAATGCAGGTGAACTCTGGCGAAGGGCGGAATCGTCGCGTCTTGCGGGCGATTTGGTGGGCGCTCGACGTGAATACTGCGAACTCGTTCGCATCGCATCCATTGCCTGCTATGCGCACCTTCGCCTTGCCGACCTGGATCTGTCGGCCGGAGAACTTCGCGCGTCGAGCGGACATGCATTGCAGGCATACCGTCTGGCGCATGACGAGCCATCCTTGCTCGCGCAGCTGTGCCGGCAGTTGTTCGGGCTTGGGGAGATACAGGCCGCACTTGACGTGGCCAGTCGCCTTGATCGGATCAGCGATTCGGCATTCCCGCTGCTGGCGCAGATCGCGAAATTGCTGTCCGACTCGATGGAACCGGTTGCTGCACTTGCGCTGCTTGCCCATGCCCGCGATGCAGGTCTTCCGCCCTCTGCGGGAGGTCATTATCTGGAAGGGTTGAACAGACTCTACCTGGGCGAACTCGATCGCGCCTTCGATGCCTTGACCGCCAGCGTCGGGCTGGATCCCGCTTTCGCGCCGGCGTACTGGAGCTTGGCCAAGCTGCGGCGGCAGGAGCAGCGTGGCGAGCGCATCGACCGACTGCAATCGCTACTGGAGCGCCATCAGGATTCGCATCCCGATGCTGCCTTGTGGCTCTACAGCCTCTTCCATGAACTCGATGCGGATGATCAGGTCGATCGTGCCTGGCCGATCCTGCAACGGGCGATGCGTGCCCGTGGTCATCAGGTTCCATACGATGAGCCGCGCGAATCGGCGCTGTTGCGAAGACTGACTGGGGATATGCGCAAATGGGCGAGTCATCACGACCTGCAGTCCCACCACGAGGATGATGGCTCACCCATGCCGGTGATGGTGGTGGGCATGCCGCGTACCGGTACCACCATCATCGAGCAATCACTGTGCCGCTCCCGAGACATGCAGGCGGCAGGCGAGTTGCACGACTATGTGCGGCAGATGCGCTGGATTGCCAATCGCCCGGGAGGGCTCGAACCCGACACAGGCTTGATCGATGCGATCCAACCCGGCCACCTGGATGAACTCGGCAGACGATACCGTTCGCACACGGTTTGGCGGGCACAGGGAGCCTCGCGTTATTCCGACAAGTGGCCGGAAAATTACCTGGTGCAGGGGATCGCGTTGGCTTCATTGCCGGGTCTGCGCGTGCTGGCAGTGCGGCGGGATGCCATGGACAGCTGTTGGTCCAACCTCCGCGAGTGGTTCGGTGGCGCTTATCGTTACAGCTACGACGTAAAACACGTCGCTCGCAGGCAGGTCGCCTACAAGCGTCTGCTCGACTCGGCATGCGAAGCTTTCGGCGAGCGCATCGTCGCCGCCGATTACGAGGACTTCGTGCGTTCCCCCGAGGTCGAGACCAATCGGTTGGCGGAGTTGCTTGGATTGCCAACGCGAGAGCAGGCCATGCCTGTAGGCGCAGCCGTCGCAACCGCCAGTGCCGTGCAGGTACGTGAGCGCATCACCGATGGCAACATCGGCACATGGCGGCGCTATGAACGATGGCTCGGTCCGCTGCAAGCCGCGCTCGAAACTGCGCAACGCATCGAGGAAAGCCACGCATGACCCATCTCGACCAGCCCATGCGCGCATTGCTGGCTTACGCAAGGCCGATGGCGGAGCGTCGCGACATGGATGCGATGCGTCGCGTGCTAGCCACGATTCCAGTGGACGGAGAAGCGAAAGCCGCCCGGTTGCTGGAGGTGTCCTATGCGTGTTCGCTGACGGGGGCATATGTGGATGCGCGTACGGCGGCGCTGCTCGCGGCGACCCATGTGCCGCGTTCACCTAAGTTGCTGGGTGAACTTGCCGCGCGGTTGCGTACCTTCAACGAGGCCACCTTGTTGCGGGGCATCGTGGCCGGCGCGGGAGCCGCCCGCAACATGCCGATTCCGCTGTTGCTGACGTTCGCGGCACAGCTCTCCTACCTGAATCAGCAGGAGGAAGCGCTCGGGTTGCTGGATGAAGCGTTGCGCGCGGATCCGACATACCCAACCACGCTCCTGTCACGCGGGCAGTTGTTGACTTATGTGGGCCGTATCGAGGAGGCGAAGGACAGTTTCGAGCGTTGCATAAGGCGTGCGCCGGAGATTGGCCAAGCGCATTGGTTCCTGGCGCATGTGGGTCGGTCGACTGCAGCGGAGAATCATGTGGATCGTCTGCGGAGCTGGATCGCTCGACCACAATTACCTGCAAACGAACGCACCTCATTCGCCTTCGCCCTGCACAAGGAGCTCGATGACCTGGGTGATGCCGATGGTGCGTGGGACGCCTTGCAACAAGCCTGCAGGGCCAAACGTGGCGCCCTGGACTACGCCGCCGCCGACAGCCGCGCTCTGGTCGATGACCTCATCGGTATGCCGGTCGAGAAAGCTGGTGCCAATACACCAAGCAATGGCAAGACGCCTCTTTTCATCGTGGGCATGCATCGTTCCGGCACGACCCTGCTGGAGCAGTTGCTGGACGGAAGTCCGCAGGTACGAGGCGTCGGCGAGTTGTACGACTTCACCAGCGCGATGCGTTACGCCACCGACCATCACTGCAAGGGCGTGATCGACGCCAGCATCGTGCAACGCGCCCCAGGCGTGGATTTCGTCGATGTTGGCAGGCGATACCTGGAGGGCATGGCGTGGCGGCTAGGCGATGAAGCGTTCTTCACCGACAAGTTGCCGTCGAACTTCCTCAACATCGGTTTCATCTGCCGGGCATTGCCAGGAGCCAAGATCCTGCACATGGTGCGCGACCCGGTCGAGACCTGTTTCTCCAACCTGCGCGAACTGTTCTCCGACGCGAATCCGTATTCCTACGAGCAAACCGAATTGGCGGACTATTTCCTGCAGTACCGCCGATTGATGGCGCACTGGCATGCCGCCTGGCCTGATCGGATCCTCGATGTCGATTACGCGGAACTCACCTGCGATCCCGAAGCCGTGATGCGCAGGGTGGCCGCGTTCTGCGGGATCGAGTATGTCGACGCCATGCGCGATCCGCGCAGCAGCACCCGTGCGGTCGCCACCGCCAGCGCGGTACAGGTACGCGACCGGGTGGTACGCCGCGAGGTGCCGAAATGGGTGCCGTATGCGCGCCATCTGCAGCCGCTGATCGCCGCCTTGCGCCAAGGCGGCGTCGAGGTTGCCGAAGCGTCCACTTAAACCCTCGGGCACCCGGAGGCATCACAGTGGATATGCTGATGTCGACCATGCCCATTCCGCAGGACTTGCAGGATCCCGTCCAGGCCGCCGCTGATGAAGATGCCGCGCTGGCGCGGCGTGCGGCAGTGGCCGACGTGCGCGCCTTCGAGCAGTTGTACCGTCGCCACCACCGGCGCATCCATGGGGTGATCGCGCGGCTGGTCGGCCATGCCGGCGAGCGTGCGGATGACCTGACCCAGGAGGCCTTCGTGCGGGCTTGGCAGGCGTTGCCGGCGTTCCGTTTCGAGAGCGCAGTGTCGACCTGGCTGCACCGGCTGGCGGTGAATACCGCGCTGATGGAATTGCGCTCGCGCCGCAGCCGGCCGTGGCCGGAGGACGACGAGGCGTTGGAGTCGGTCGCCACGCCCGACACCGCCGGGCAGGCGATGCTCGGCCGCGACCTGGAACGTGCGGTCGCCACGCTGCCGCCACGTGCGCGTGCGGTGCTGGTCCTGCACGACGTGGAAGGCTGGAAGCACGAGGAAATCGCGACGGAACTCGGCATGGCGGTCGGCAGTTCCAAGGCACAGTTGCATCGCGCGCGCGGCTTGTTGCGCACGCGCATCGGAGTGATGGCATGAGCGAACGAACCCACAACCCCATGCATGACAGTGGCGATGCCGCCCTGCGCTTGGCCCTGCGCGGGCTGCGCCAGGCTCGCGATCCCGGATCCGACCTGTGGCCCGGCATCGAGGCTCGCATCCGTGCGTTGCCGCAAGCGTCCACGCCTCTCGAGCCGCGCAGGCGCTGGCCATGGCCTGTGGCGATCGCGGCCTCCATGCTGCTGTCCGCTGGCCTGGCTTGGCAGATGCGACCGGTCGATGCGCCCGTGGCGTTGCCCGCCGCCGAGACACGCATCGCGACCACGTTGGTGCAGCGCGAAGCGAGCACGCTCACCGTCCAGTATCAGGCGGCCTTGCGTGAGCTGGAATTCCAGCCGGCACCGGCGAACTGGCAACCGGGGTTGGAGGTGCTGGACCGCAGCGCGGCCGAAATCCGCAGCGCCCTGCAACAGAACCCCGATTCGCGCCTGCTGCTGGAGCGGCTGCGCGAGACCTATACCCGCCGGCTCGCCCTGTCGCGCCGCGCGCTCTACGCTTGAGGAGTCGACCATGCGCACCTTGTTGATCCGTTCCACCTTGGCGTTGGCCTGCCTGGCGGCGTTGCCGGCACTGGCCGGCACCCCCATCGACCAGACCCGCCCCCTTGATGCGCGCGGCCGGATCGAAATCGAGAACCTCAAGGGGCGCGTGGAAGTGCGTGCCTGGGATCGGCAGGAAGTGAAGGTGACCGGCACCTTGGGAGACGGCGTCGAGAAATTCTCGATGGACGGCGATCGCCACAACCTGCGCATCGAAGTGAAATATCCCTCGCGCTCCGGCCGGACCGAACCAACGGTGCTGATCGTGCAGGTGCCGATCCTGGCTGAGCTGGAGATCGAAACCGTGTCCGCTGATATCGACGTGCATGGCATCGCATCGCGCGAACTCTCGCTGGAATCGGTGAGCGGCGACATCGCCGCCAACGGTGCGCCGCGCGAGGCGAGCGTCGAATCGGTGAGCGGCGATGTCCGTCTGACCCTCAACAGTCAGGATGTTTCGGTGGATACGGTGAGTGGTGAGCTGGTTCTGCAGGGGCGGCTCAATGGCGAGGTCTCGCTGGAGACGGTATCCGGCAACCTGCGCATGGACAGCGTGGGCGAGCGCCTGCGCAGCCTTTCGGCGGGCAGCGTATCCGGTGACATGGACCTGAAGACCGGATTGGCCGATGGCGGCGAGATCCGCCTGGAAAGCGTCAGTGGCGACTTGTTGCTGCGCCTGCCCCGCGACCTGTCTGCCGAGGTCAGCGGCGAGAGCTTCAGCGGCGACCTGAGCGCACCGGGCGCGAAGATCCAGCGCGAGGAATTCGGGCCGGGATCGAGTTTCCAGACTCGCTACGGTGCCGGCAAGGGCGATGTGCGGATGGAGACGTTTTCCGGCGATGCGACCCTGCGTCTGCAGTAACGCCGGCCTCGGCACAAATGCGAAGGCCGCATCCTGCGATGCGGCCTTTCGTTTTCGAGCGGTTTGTTCGCCGGACGGCACCAGCGAGGCGTTGGCTCAGAGGTCCTGCTGGTAACGCACGTAGGGCACGGTGCCCTCGTCATCCTTCTGGCCGTTCACCGAGAACGGATTCTTGCCGCGGGTGACCACGTTATCGGCGCCCACGCTGAGTTGGCCGCTCCACGGCGTGCGCCAGGTCAGGCCCAAGCCCAGGCCCTTCCAGACGTTGCTCTCGCCGGGTACGTTGACCACCCGACCGACCACGTTGGCACCGAAGGAACCAAACCCACCGCCGATGCTGAGGCTGCGGGTGTTCCACTGATCTGCCAGCTGCGGCACGTCGGAAGCCGGCACCAGGCGCGCGCGAGCGACGGTGCCGCCAACGCTGACGAAGCCTTCGCGGCTGATCGCCTTTTCGGCGAACAGCGAGATATCGTTCTGCTCGTAGCGTGCGCCACCGGACTGGTTCGGTGCCAGCCAGATCGGCAATGTATCGCGGCCGTTGCCGACCGACACGCCGACCTTGTTGCCGTTGCGGCTCAGGCTTGCACTGGTGACGGCGTGGCGGCTGCCGGTGCCCGGCTTGTCGCCTTCCGAACCGAGCACGCCCAGCACGCAATTACTCGCGAGCTGCCCCATCGTCGAGGACAGGCCGGTCTGGCTGTCGCAGAGCAGGGCGAGCGAGCTTCCGGTTTGCAAACCGTAGGTCGCTTCCAGCGTGGTGCTACCAAAGCGCCAGCGGGCACCTGCACCGGCCCCGGTGGTGGCGGGCTCGAGCAGCAGGACGGCTTCCAGCTTGCGGCTGTCCTTGTTGAAGACTGGCAGCGACACCCGCGCTTCATCGCGTTTGACTGCCTTCGATTGCGCCTGCGCGACGCCGCTGGCACAGGCCAGGGCGAGCAGGGCAGCAGCGATTGACGTCGGGCGCATACGCATGGTGTGTGATGGACAGGCCGTGGCCGGCGAAGTTCCCCTCCCAAGGACGATCGATCCTAGCGGATTTATGATTCTTTAACAATGCCCATGCAGGTCGCGACCTGCCGCGACCTGCCTTGCCGCAGACTACTGAATCCCGGGTGCGGTGGGGAGTTCGGCGGCGGCATCGCGGAACAGAATGCCAACCGCGTCAACATCGAACCGGTATTCTTGGCCACAGAACTCGCAATGGATCGAGGCCTCGCCGTGCCCGGCCTCGACCGCGGCCCGCGCTTCCGGCTCGCCCAGCGAGACCAGCATGGCCTCGACCCGTTCGCGCGAGCACGAGCAGGCGAAGCGCAGGGGCTTCTCGCCCAGCAGCTGCGGTGCTTCCTCATGGAACAGGCGGTGCACGACATCGGCCGGGGCGAGGGCGAGCAGTTCGTCGCTGCCGAGGGTATCGAACAGCGCGCCGATCCGTTGGAACCCGTCGTCATCGCCTTCGTCGCCGGGGAGCTTCTGCAGCATCAGCCCCGCGGCGCGTTGGCCGTCGCAGGCCAGCAACAGCCGCGTGGGCAACTGTTCGGATTGGCGGAAATAGCCCTCGAAGGCTTCGTCGAGGCGGCCGGCGTCCAGTGCGACCAGGCCCTGATAGCGCATCGGCTCGCGGTTGCCGAGGGCCGGGTTCTCGATGGTGATCGCCAGCACGGCATCATCGCCGAGTGCGCGGAGGTCCCGCGATGGCGGTTCGGCGCGGCCTTCGGCCACGGCTTCCGATACCCGCACGATCCCGCGCAGGGTGCCAGCGGCGGTGCATTCGGCGAACAGGGTGCGGATCGCGCCATCGGCACGCAATTGCACCGACAGGCGCCCATCGACCTTGGCGTGGCCGGTGAACAGGGCGGCAGCGGCCGCAGCTTCGCCGAGCAGTTCGGTGGCTGCGGGCGGATAGTCGGCGCGACCCAGCATCGCGGTCCAGGTGTCGTCCAGGTGCACGACCACGCCGCGTACCCCGGCATCGGGGAGGAGGAAGCGGAGCTGGAGATCCTGCGATGGCGTGTCGGGCGTCTGGGTCATGTCGGTATCGTGTGGCCACGGCCTGCGGATAATGCGCGGGCGACGGGGCATTCAAGGGGCGGTCGATGGAAATGGGGGCGCGCGGCTGGATCGCAAGGTGGTTGCGAATGGAGGCTGATGCCGGCGCTTTGCCGCGCCGTCGCCGTTGGCGAGGCTGGTGGTGGAAGCTGCCGCTGTGTTTCGTTGCTTTCAGCGTGTTGCAGGTGCTTGTGCTGCGCTTCGTCGATCCGCCGTTTTCGGCGTTCATGGTCGCGCGCCAACTGGATGCGCTGGTGGCGGGCGACACCGACTTCCGCATCGCCCAGGACTGGCGCGATTTCGGGCGGATATCGCCGAATTTGCCGCTGGCGCTGGTGGCATCGGAGGACCAGAACTTCGCCAACCACCACGGCGTCGACTTCGCCGCGATCGAGAGAGCGCAGGCGCATAACGAAAAGATGGTCGAGCGCGCGGAAAAGCGCGGCAAGCCGGTGCGGCGCCTGCGCGGGGCCAGCACGATCAGCCAGCAGACCGCGAAGAACCTGTTCCTGTGGCAGGGCAGCGGCCCGACCCGCTGGCTGCGCAAGGGCCTGGAGGTCTGGTACACCGCGCTGATCGAGCTGCTGTGGCCGAAGACGCGGATCCTGGAGGTCTACGCGAACATCGCCGAGTTCGGCGATGGCGTGTATGGCGGGCAGGCGGCGGCACGCAGCTTCTTCCGCAAGGATGCATCGAAGCTGTCGGCAGCCGAGGCCGCGCGGCTTGCGGCGGTGTTACCCAGCCCGAAGCGCTACAGCGCGACCCGCCCCGGTCCGTACGTGCAGCGGCGGACGCGTGCGATCGAGCGGCAGATGCGCGCGATCGGCGGCCCGGCCTACCTGCGTACGCTGGACTGAGCGCCGGCAGCGGCGCTGGCATACCATCGACCCATGCATCGCATCGCGCCCGACGACCGCTGCCTGACCATCGTGATCGCCGCCTTCAATGAGGCAGAGGCGTTGCCAGCGCTGCAGCCGCGCATCGCCAAGGCACTTTCGCTGGCCGAGGCCGAAGGGCTGGAAGCGCGGGTGCTGTATGTCGATGACGGCAGCCGCGACGCCACGTGGGACATCCTGCGTGGCTTCGCTGCCAACGACCCGCGGGTGGCGTTGCTGCGGTTGTCGCGCAATTTCGGCAAGGAAGCCGCGTTGACCGCGGGCCTGGACCGGGTCGAGCGCGGCGCGGCGTTTATCCTCGATGCCGACGGTCAGGATCCCCCCGAGCTGTTGCCGCAGTTCGTGGAGAAGTGGCGCGAAGGCTTCGACGATGTGCATGGCACCCGCGTCGAGCGCGAAGGCGAGGGCTGGCTGAAGCGCGCCACTGCGCACGGCTTCTATCGCCTGATCGGGTCTCTCTCGAAGACGCCGGTGCCGCGCGACACCGGCGATTTCCGCCTGCTCTCGCCGCGTGCATTGGCGGCGTTGCGCCAGTTGCGCGAGCGCCATCGCTTCATGAAGGGGTTGTTCGGCTGGGTCGGCTTCAACCAGGTGGCGATCCCGTATCAGCGCGAGGCGCGCGTCGCCGGGCGCAGCAAGTTCAATTTCTGGGCGCTGTGGAATTTCGCGCTGGAAGGCATCACCAGTTTCAGCACCGCACCGCTGCGGATGGCCACCTACATCGGCATCGCCACCGCGCTGGTCGCGTTCGGCTACGGCAGCTGGATCATCCTGAAAGCGCTGCTGTGGGGCGACCCGGTGGCGGGCTGGCCCACCATGATGTCGGTGATCCTGTTCCTGGGCGGCGTGCAACTGGTCGCGCTCGGACTCATCGGCGAATACCTTGGACGGCTCTACGAGGAATCCAAGCAGCGGCCGCTGTATTTCGTCGACAGCTGGCGGCCGGCGAGCGGAGTATCCTCGGGACAGGTTCCCGATTCGACAGGAGCGAGCGATGCGCACGGTACGGCAGTTGCTGGAATCGAAGTCGGTTGAAATCCACGCGGTTCCGCCGGATGCACCGGTGATCGAAGCGATCCGGTTGATGGCGGAACACCACGTCGGTGCCCTGCTGGTGATGGAGGGAACGCGGCTGGCCGGCATCCTCTCGGAGCGCGATTACGCGCGAAAGGTGGTGTTGCAGGGGCGCTCGTCGAAGGACACGCCGGTACGCGACATCATGACCGCGAAGGTCATCACGGTGGGGCCGAGTGATACCGCCGAACACTGCATGCAGGTGGTGACCGACCACCGGATCCGCCACCTGCCGGTAGTCGATGGCGATGCCGTGCTCGGCGTGGTGTCGATCGGCGACCTGGTGCGTGCGGTGATCGAGGAACAGCGTCTGGAGCTCGACCACCTGCAGCGTTACATCGCCTCCTAAGCAATCGAAACGCGAAAGATTCAGCGGCTGGGCACGACCTGTGCCAGCACCGCGATGTAGTGGCTGATGCTGCCGCCCAGCACGAACAGATGCCAGATCGCGTGCGAGTAGCGGATCGATTCGCGGTGGTAGAACCAGGTGCCCAGCGTGTAGGACAGGCCGCCGGTCAGCAGCCAACCGAGCGTCCACGCGTCGAGTGCGGCCAGCATCGGCTTCGCCGCAATCACGATCATCCAGCCCATCGCGATGTAGATCAGGGTGGACAGGCGCTTGAAGCGGCCGGTGTAAAAAAGTTTGAAGATCACCCCGGCGAGCGCCAGCGTCCAGATCGCGCCGAACAGCCACCAGCCCACCGTGCCACGCAGGCCGATCAGGGTGAACGGAGTGTAGGTGCCGGCAATCAGAATGTAGATGGCACAGTGATCGAAGACCTTCAGTCGGCCCTTGGCGACGGGGTGATGGATCGAGTGATACAGGGTCGATGCCACGTACAGCAGCACCAGCGCGATCCCGAACACGATCGCCGCACCCAGTTGCCAGCCATTGCCGTGCAGGGCCGCCAGGGTGATGAGCACCGCACCACCGGCCAGCGCGGCGGTCGCGCCAAGACCATGGGTCAATGCGCTCGCCAGTTCTTCACGGGCGTGGCCTTCGCGGGGGCGGGGGTTTCGATCGTTGGGGGCATGCGGGCAGCTTCGGTGGCGGGGGTGGAGCAAATGCTCGGTGGTGGCTGGCGGGCTAACATGGCGACCTGCAGCCTGCATCAGCCCGCATGATCATCTCGCACCAGCATCGCTTCATATTCGCCGCGGTTCCGAAAACCGGTACGCATTCGGTGCGGCAGGCCCTGCGCGAGCACATGAGCCAGGACGACATCGAGCAAGTCGGCCTGTTCGTCAACAAGCGCTTCCCGTTCGAGGAACTCGCCGCGATTCGGCATGGCCACCTGTCCCTTCAGCAAGTGCGTCCGTTTCTGGGCGAGGACGCGTTCGATGGGTATTTCAAGTTCGCATTCGTGCGCAATCCGTTCGATCGCTTCGTCTCGTACTGCGCGTTCATGAGCCGAGACAGCGGTCACTTCGCCAGCAACCCGCAGGCAGTCATGCGCTATTTCCTGTTCGATGCGCCACCTGAGCATCACATCCTGTTCCAGCCGCAGAGCAGCCTGCTGGCTGACGACGAAGGCCGGCTGCTCACCGACATGGTTGGCCGGGTCGAGACGATGCAGGCCTCCTACGAGGCGATCTGCGCGCGCATCGGCATCCCATCACGCGCGCTGGATCAGGTCAACGGCAGCCCGCGAGGGGATTACCGCGGCTATTACACGGACGAATTGAAGCATGCAGTGGCGACGCGCTACCGCAGCGACATCGAGCTGTTCCGCTATGAATTCTGAGTGAGCGGCACGAGCTTCCGATCAACCCAGCGCCACCGCCTGCGCATGCTCGCGGGTGGCCAGGAACTCCACCGACGGGGCGCGTTCCTGCGCCAGTTGCAGGTTGACCCGGGTGGGGGCCAAGTAGACCAGGTGGCCGGCGGCGTCGAGCGCCAGGTTCATCGCGTTCTTCTCGCGGAACTCTTCCAGCTTCCTGGCGTCGTTGCACTTGATCCAGCGCGCGGTGGTGACTGCGACCTGCTCGAATGACGCCTCCACGCCGTACTCGTCCTTCAGGCGATACGCGACCACTTCGAACTGCAGAACGCCGACCGCGCCCAGGATCAGGTCGTTGCTCATCAGCGGGCGGAAGAACTGGGTCGCGCCTTCTTCGGACAACTGCGCCAGACCTTTCTGCAACTGCTTGAGCTTGAGCGGATCGCGCAGTCGCGCGCGGCGGAACAATTCCGGGGCGAAGTTGGGGATGCCGGTGAAGGCGATCTTCTCGCCCTCGGTGAAGGTGTCGCCGATCGAGATCGTGCCGTGGTTGTGGATGCCGATCACGTCGCCGGGAAACGCCGATTCGGCGATTTCGCGGTCGCTGGCCATGAAGGTCAGCGCGTTCGCGAGTTTCACTTCCTTGCCGGTGCGCGGGTGATACGCCTTCATCCCCGCCTCGAACTTGCCCGAGCAGACGCGCATGAACGCCACGCGGTCGCGGTGCATCGGATCCATGTTGGCCTGGATCTTGAACACGAAGCCGGTGAGCTTGTCTTCCTCCGCCTCGACCTCGCGCGTGGTGGTCGCGCGTGCGCGCGGCGAGGGTGCGTGTTCGACGAAGAAGTCGAGCAGCGGCTGCACGCCGAAGTTGTTGACGCCGGAGCCGAAGAATACCGGCGACTGCCGGCCGGCCAGATAGGCCTCGCGGTCGAACGGGTGGCTCGCGCCCTGCACCAGTTCCAGTTGGTCGCGCAGTTCGGCGAGCATGTCCGCGCCGATGCGTGCCTCCACGCCGGGTGCGTCGAGCGACGGGAAGATCGTCGAATCCTGGCGGGTGAAGTTGCGGCCAGGTTCGTACAGGTGCACTTCGCCGCTGACGAGGTGGACCACGCCCTTCAGCCGCTGGCCCATGCCGATCGGCCAGGTCACCGGTGCGCACTGGATGCCGAGTACCGATTCGATCTCGTCGAGCAGGTCGATCGGATCCTTGCCCTCGCGGTCCAGCTTGTTGACGAAGGTCATGATCGGCGTGTCGCGCAGGCGGCACACCTCCATCAGCTTGATCGTGCGTTCCTCGACGCCCTTGGCGACGTCGATCACCATCAGCGCGCTGTCGACCGCGGTGAGCACGCGATAGGTGTCCTCGCCGAAGTCGGCGTGGCCCGGCGTGTCCAGCAGGTTGACGATGCGACCCTCGTAGGGGAACTGCATCACCGACGACGTGACCGAGATCCCGCGCTCCTTTTCCAGCGCCATCCAGTCGGACGTCGCGTGGCGCGCGGCCTTGCGGCCCTTGACTGAGCCGGCCATCTGGATCGCGCCGCCGAACAGCAGCAGTTTCTCGGTCAGCGTGGTCTTGCCGGCGTCGGGATGGGAAATGATGGCGAAGGTGCGACGGCGCGCAGCTTCTGAAGCGACTTCTGACATTGCGGAATTATACGGGTGGGGCAGCATGATCGCAGCCAACGCAATCCGTCAGGGACATCGCGCCATCATGGAAGACGACGCCACCCACGCACTCGACGAACAGGCGCAGGCCGATGCGAGCCTGCCGGATGCGATCGGTCCCTATCGCGTCCTCGGATTGCTGGGCGAGGGCGGCATGGGCCGGGTCTACCTGGCCCGCGAATCGCATCCTCCGCGCGATGTTGCGCTGAAGGTCGTGCGCGGCCTGTCCGGCGGCGCGCTGGAGCGCTTCCGCCGCGAAGTCTCCATCCTCGGCCAACTGGAACATCCCGGCATCGTCCGCCTGTACGCGGCCGGCGAGGACGTGATCGGCGGCCTGCCGTCGCCTTGGTTCGCGCTTGAAGTCGTGCGCGGGCCGGACCTGCGCGGCTACCTGGAGCGCGAAAAGCCCGACCTCCGCGCACGCGTCGGCCTGCTGGTGAAGCTGGCGCAGGCGGTGCACTTCGCCCACCAGCGCGGCATCGTCCATCGCGACCTCAAGCCGTCCAACGTGCTGGTGGACGAGCACGGGCAACCGAAGATCCTCGACTTCGGCATCGCCCGCATGCTCGGCGAGATCGGCGGCGACATGACCCAGGTCGGCCAGGTGATGGGCACCCTGCCGTACATGAGCCCCGAGCAACTCGAGGGCAACGCCCGTGGCGCCGATGCGCGCAGCGATGTCTATGCCCTGGGCGCGATGGGCTACGAGTTGCTGTCCGGCCGTCTTCCGCATCCGCGACTGTCGTCGTCGAGCCTGTTCGAGGCGCTCGACATCGTCAGGCGCGAGGAGCCTGAACCCCTCGAACGCCTGAATCACGCTGCCCGGGGCGACCTGAGCCTGGTGGTGATGAAGGCGCTGGCCTCGGAACCCGCGCGTCGCTATGCCACCGCCGAAGACTTCGCCGAGGACCTGGAGGCGGTTCTGGACTCGCGCCCGGTGAGTGCGCGCGCGCCGACCCGGGCCTACCGCGCCGCCCGCTTCGTGCGCAGGCATCGCGCATTGAGCATCGCCTCGGCGATCGTGTTCGCATCGCTGCTCGCGGCGACCATCGTCAGCACGCTGGCGGCGCAACGGGCACGCGCCGCGTTGGCGGAGGCGCAATCGCGGGCGAATGAGCTGGCCGCGGTCAACGCATTCGTGGAGACCATGCTGACCGAAGCCGATCCCGAGTCCGGTGGCTCGGCCGACATGCCGATGCGCGAAGTCCTGGAGCGTGCGGAGCAGACCCTGCGGGAGAACAGCGGATCGCCACGCACCGAGGGCCAGGTCGCCCTGCTGCTGGCACGCAGCTGGAGTGGATTGGGCGAGAGCGCCAAGGCGCGTGGGCTGCTGGACCGCGCGCAGGACTGGCTCGATGCGGGATTCGGTGCCGATAGCGAGGAGGCGATGCGGGCGCGATATACCCGCATCGAGGATGCCGCACGCGCCAGCGAACCCGAGGCGGTGCTGGCGCAGGCGCAGGCACTGCAACAGCGGCTTGCGCAGATCCCGGCCGACTGGGCGAAGGCGTTGGCGTTCGAGTCGCGCATCCTGCAGGCGCAGGCGCTGGAGGAGTCCGGCGACGTCGAGGCCGCGATCAAGCTGGATCGTGAATTGCTGGCGGATCCGTCGCTGGCGGGATTGCCGAATGCGGCGGAAACCACCGACAGCCTGCGCCACAACCTGGCATACGCACTCAACAACTCGGGCGATTTCGAGGAGTCCGAGCGCCTCCTGCGGGAGACCCTGGCATCGGAGTCGAAGCGCGTTGGCGCGGATCATCCGCAGACCCTCTACACCAAGAAGGCGTTGGGCCAGTCGCTGCATCGGCAAGGCCGGCTGGACGACGCCGTGCAGCTGTATGCCGAGGTCTACGAGAAACGACGCAAGCGCTATGGCGATGCGCATCCACTGACACTGGGGTCCGGCGGCCAGCTTGCCGCCGCGTACAACACCCTGGGGCGCGCGGCGGAAGCCGAGCCCCTGCTGCGTCGCTCGCTGGAGGCGCACGAGGCGCGAGGCCAGGGCGATGCGCTCGAGGCAGTCGTCGACCGGGTGATGCTGGCGACCACGCTGGAGAAACTCGGCCGCTACGACGACGCGATCGCGATGGCCGATCGCGCGATCGCCAGCGAGGACGGCAAGCCCAGCCGCGATACCGTGGCGGCGCGCAATGCGAAGGCGACGGCATTGTTCCGCGCGGGGCGCGTGGCGGACGCCAAGCGCAGCTGGGACCAGGCGTTGGCGTTGGCACCAACCGCGATGGGCGTCGATCATCCCAATTACGCCGCGATCGTGGCGAGTTCGGCGAATGCGGACCTCGCGCTCGGCGATGCACCGGGCGCGCGGCGGAAACTGGAACAGGCGCTTGCCGCGCTGAAGGGAAAGCAGGGGCCGAAGCACCCCCGCACCCGCGATGCAGCGGCCTTGCTGGCCAAGACCTACGACACGCTGGGCATGCGCGACCAGGCCGCCGAGTTGCGCAAGGAATTCCCGCCCGAGGCGAAGTAGGCCTGGCCCGCGAAAGGATCAGCGCGCCGGGATCACGCCGCGCATCCGGAACGGGATCGAGACCAAACGCATCCCCTGGTTCACCTGCACCGCGAAGTGCAGGTGCGGACCGGTGCTGAAGCCGGTATTGCCGGACAGGCCGATGCGCTGGCCGGCCTGGACCTGCTGCCCGACGCGGACCTGCACGCCATCGACGGCGAGGTGGGCGTACAGCGCCATGCTGCCGTCGTCGTGGAGGATGCGGATGAAGTTGGCCCGTGCGCGGCCATCGCCGGATGCCAAGCCGCTGGCGCGGAAGCCGGCCTCGACCTGCATCACTGTGCCGGCTCGCGCGGCGAAGATCGGCGTGCCGATGTCGGCGGCGAAATCCAGTGCATGGAGGTTCTGCACGTCCTCGTGGCTGAAACTTCCGCCGAAGCCCTGATCGATCCGTGCCGGTCCCTGCAACGGCGGCAGGTACTCGACATCGCGCGGGCGCGAATTCGAGCTGCCCGGCACGCCTTCCAGGCTGAGCCGCAAGCTGCCGCTGCGACCACTGGCGGGTCGCAGTCGCGCGACCAATACGCTGCCGTCCGCCGGGATGCTGGCGCGCGCGGGCAAATGTGGGTCGCTGGGCACGTCGCCGCCCGCGCCCGGGCGCAGGATGACTTCGATCGGGCCGGCCAGGCGATTGTCGGCCCAGGCCAGGTACTCGCCGTCGGCGGGTTCGATGCGCAGGGTGGCGATGGCGGCCGGGCCGTTGCTTCGCCCATCCGCGCCACCGACTGCCAATGGCAGGCCCGCGAGCATCAGCATCGCGGTGAGGCAGAAGGTGGTTCGGATCGTCATTGCGTCGCTGCGGCCTGCAAAGGAAGAGTCATTGATCGGGATCGTCGTGCGGACCTTTGTCCACTCCTGTCGGGATGCGCGATCTTGAGGACTGTGGCCAGTATTCCCGATGACGCCGGGTCATGACGATTGGTTATTTAAATCGCTTCATCCGGATAAAGCGATTGACATGCCCGGATCGCGTGGCCAGACTGGTTGCATCCATCGAGACCGGCTGAGGGACAGGCCCTTTGAAGCCGGGGCAACCTGATGGGGTGCAGCTGCAGTGCAGTGCGCCCATGTCGCGGTGCCAAATCCTGCGGGGACCTGTGTGTCCACCGGAAGATGGTTGCGATCCGCCGCGTGCGGTTCGCGACGCCGACGCCGTCGGTCCTTCTTTCCGGTACTCCCCGCAACGTTCCGATGGGCCGTCCACATCGGAGTGCCGCCGTGAGCCTTGCCGAACGTAGTGCCCTTGCCAGTCCGACCCTTCCCCGGGCGGCGACGGGATGCGTGCGGCCGTCACGGCGGTGCCTGATGTGCTCGACGCGCGTCACGGCGGCATCGACGCGGTGTTGCCGACCCGCCACGCCGGCACCCGCAAGCTTCGCATCGCCTATGAACTGGCAGGCCCGGCCGGTGCTCCGGTGGTGTTCGTCGCCGGCGGGATTTCCGCGCATCGCCATGTCGCGGCGAACGCGCTGGATGGCGATGCGGGCTGGGCACAAGGCCTGCTCGACGCCGGCCGCGCGCTGGATCCGGCGAACCTGCGGATCCTCGCGTTCGACTACGTGGGCGCCGATGGCAGCATCGACGCACCGATCGATACCGCCGACCAGGCCGACGCGGTCGCGCTGCTGCTCGACGCGCTGGGCATCGACGTACTCGAAGCCTTCGTCGGTTATTCGTACGGCGCGCTGGTCGGGCTGCAACTGGCCGCGCGGCATCCGCAGCGCCTGCGCAAGCTGGTCGCGGTCAGTGGTGCGCATCGCGCGCATCCGTATGCCGCAGCGTGGCGCGCGCTGCAGCGCAAGGCCGTCGCCCTCGGGCAATTGCAGTGCGCGGACGAGCAGGGGCTGTCGCTGGCCCGCCAGTTCGCGATGCTCAGCTACCGCACGCCGGAGGAATTCGGCGAGCGTTTCGATGCCGCGCCGACGTTGTGCAACGGCCATGTGCGCGTGGCCGCCGAGGATTACCTGGACGCGGCCGGCGCGAAGTTCGTCGCCCGCGTCTCCGCCACCGCGTGGCTGCGCCTGTCCGAGTCGATCGACCTGCATCGCGTCGATCCCGCGCGCGTCGGTGTGCCGACCACCGTGGTCGCGGTCGAGGGCGATCGGCTGGTGCCGATGTCCGATGCGGTCAGCCTGGTCGAAGGACTCGGCTTGAACGGCCGCCTGCGCGTGCTGCGTTCGCAGTACGGCCACGACGCCTTCCTCAAGGAAACCGACCGCATCGACGCGCTGCTCGCAGGCGAATTGCAGGCCGGCAAGCAACGTCCATCCCCCGTCCACGACTACAACGATCCGATTGGAGTATCCGTATGAGCCAGGCCCCGACCGCTACCCACGCGCGCCGCGCCACCCGCGCGGTGCGCGCCGGCATCGACCGCGACCTCGCGTTCGGTGCGGTCACTCCGCCACTGGTGCTGTCGTCGAATTTCAGCTTCGCCGGCTTCGGCGAGAAGCGCCAGTACGACTACACCCGCAGCGGCAATCCCACCCGCGACCTGCTCGGCGAGGCGTTGGCCGAACTCGAAGGCGGCGCCGGCGGCGTGGTCACCGCGACCGGCATGGGCGCGATCACCCTGGCCCTGAACGCACTGCTGCAGCCGGGCGATACGCTGGTGGTACCGCACGACTGCTACGGCGGCAGCTGGCGCCTGTTCAACGCGCTTGCGAAGAAGGGCGCGTTCGAGCTCATCACCTGCGACCTGACCGATCCGCGCGCGCTGGCCGAAGCGCTGCAGGGGTCGCCGAAGTTGGTCTGGATCGAGACGCCGTCCAACCCGCTGCTGCGGATCACCGACCTGCGCTTCGTGATCGATGCCGCGCACAAGGCCGGTGCGCTGGCACTGGTCGACAACACCTTCCTGTCGCCGGCGCTGCAGCGGCCGATCGAGGATTTCGACGCCGACTTCGTGCTGCATTCGACCACCAAGTACATCAACGGCCACAGCGACGTGGTCGGTGGCGCGGTAGTGTCGAAGGACAGGGCGCAGCACGAACAACTCACCTGGTGGGCGAATTGCCTGGGCCTGACCGGCTCGCCGTTCGACAGCTTCCTCACCCTGCGCGGGCTGCGCACGCTGGATGCGCGCCTGCGCGTGCACCAGGAGAACACTGAGGCGCTGGTCGGCTTGCTCGACGGCCACCCGGCGGTCGGCACGCTTTACTACCCCGGCCTGGCCTCGCATGCGGGGCACGCGTTGGCAGCGCGCCAGCAGCATGGCTTCGGCGCGATGCTCAGCGTCGAACTGGCCGGTGGCGAAGCCGCGGTGCGTGCGTTCGTCGATGGCCTGCAGTACTTCACCCTGGCGGAGTCGCTGGGCGGTGTGGAAAGCCTGGTCGCACATCCGGCAACGATGACCCACGCGGCGATGAGCCCGGAAGCGCGCGCGGTCGCCGGCATTTCCGACGGCCTGCTGCGGTTGTCGATCGGCATCGAACACGCCGATGACCTGCTGGCCGACATCGGTGCCGCACTCGACCGTGCGCAGACCTGCCAGGACAAACGCAAGGCCGCCGCACCGTGAGTGCACGGATCGCGCCGCTGCGCAGTCCCAGTTCCAGGCCGGCTCGCGTAGCCTTGCTCGGGACCGGGGTCGTGGGCAGCGTGGTCTGGGCACGCCTGGCCAGTTGGGCCGGTACGCCGCGTGGCGAGCGGCTGTCGCTGGTGCATGCGGCCAACTCGCGCTTCGCGATCAGCAACCGCGACGGCATCCCCGCCGACACCCGCGACATGTTGTTGCGCAACCCGCCGCATGCGAGTTCGCTGGAGGCAGTCGACGACGTGCTGGCCGGTCATGGCTCGCGCATCGTCATCGACGCCACTGCATCCGAACAGGTCGCCACGCGGCATTCGCACTGGCTGGCCCGCGGCATCCACGTGGTCACCGCCTGCAAGCTGGGGCAGGGCACCTCGCTGTCGCGCTGGCATGCGATCCAGGCGGCGCAGTCGGTCGGCGGCACGCGCTACGGCGACAGCGCGACGGTCGGCGCGGGCCTTCCGCTGCTGCGCAGCCTGCGCGCGCTGCAGGCCGGCGGCGATCGCATCCATGCGATTGCCGGGGTGTTGTCGGGGTCGATGGCCTGGCTGTTCAACCAGTACGACGGCCTGCGGCCGTTTTCCGGCTTCGTCCGCCAGGCCGGCGAGGCCGGCTACACCGAGCCCGACCCGCGCGATGACCTGTCCGGCGAAGACGTGCGCCGCAAGCTGTTGATCCTGGCCCGCGCCAGCGGCTACCCACTGGAGGCCGATGCCGTGCAGGTGGAATCGCTGGTGCCGGACGCGCTGGCATCGCTCCCACGCGACGGCGTTGCCGAAGGTCTCACTGTGGTCGACGCACCGCTGCGCGAGCGTTACGCGGCGGCGTATCGGAATGGCGAGAAGCTGCGCTTCGTCGGCCGCCTGCAGGCTGGCGGCCTGGCCACGGTCGGGTTGGAGTCGCTGCCCGCCGACCACCCGCTGGTCGGTGGCGCCGGTACCGACAATCGCGTCGCGATCTGGTCGGATCGGTATCGCGAACGCCCGCTAGTGATCCAGGGGCCGGGTGCCGGCGCGGATGTCACCGCGGCTGGCCTGCTGGACGATGCACTGGCGATCCAGGCCCTCGAGGCCGGCGCGGCTCAGGTCTTTTCGGGCAGGCCGAAGAACGCCTCGATCGGCTGAGGTCGCTGGAACACGTAGCCCTGGGCGTAGTCCACGCCCAGTGCGCGCAGGTGCTGCAGCTGCAATTCGGTTTCCGCCTGCTCGCCGACCGCCCGCTTGCCCAGAAGGTGGGCGATCTCGGTGATCGAGCGCACCACCGCTTCCGACAGGCTGGAGTGGTCGAGGTCGCGGACGAAGCTGCCGTCGATCTTCAGGTAGTCCACGTCGAGGTCGCGCAGGTAGCCGAACGAGCAGAAGCCGGTGCCGAAGTCGTCCAGCGCGAAGCGGCAGCCGAGGTCGCGCATGCGGCCGATGAAGTGTCGCGTACGCGTCATGTCGCGAACCACGCTGGTCTCGGTGATCTCCAGGCAGAACTGCTCCGGGTGAAGGGTGCTGCGTCGCAGGCGATTGGCGAAGTAGTCGCTGAAGTCTTCGTCGGTCAGTGTCGCCGCGCCGAGGTTGATGCTGCACTGCTCGACCTTCGCGGCCGCCTCGGGATGCGCTTCCAGCCAACCCAGCACTTCGCCGCAGACGTAGCGGTCCAGCCGCGGTCCCAACCGGTAGCGTTCGGCGGCGGCGATCAGTTCCGCCGGTGAACGCAGGTTGCCGTCGGCATCGCGCCAGCGCATCAGTACCTCGAAATGCGTCTGCTGCATGCCGGGGCTGCGCAGGTCGACGATCGGCTGGCACCACAATTCGACGCGCCGCTGGTCCAGCGCCTCGCGCGCGGCCATCGCGCTGTGCATCAGGCGGGTGCGGACGTGGATGCCTTCGGCGTCCTGCTCGGTCGCGAACAGCCCGTTGCCGCCCAGTTCCTTTGCCTCGAAGCAGGCGGCGTCGGTTTTCGACAGCAATTCGTCGAAGGCCATGTGCGGTGGCTGGCTGGTGGTCAGGCCGATGCTGGCGGTGGTGCCCAGGTTCTGTCCTTGCCAAGCCACGCGCATGGCCTCGATCGCGGCCAGCAGGCGGCGTCCACGCGCATTCGCACCCGCGGCGTCGAGCCGCGCCAGCACCGCGAACTCGTCGCCGCCGGTGCGCGCGATCAGCGCGGTGTCATGAAACTCGGCGCTGACCAGTGCGGCGACGCCGCGGATCATCTCGTCGCCGGCGACGTGGCTGGCGGAGTCGTTGACCAGCTTGAAGTGGTCGAGGTCGGTGTACAGCAGGGTCAGGGTTTCGCCACCTTCGCCCAGCGCCGCGCGCGCCTGCTCCTCGAAGGCGTCGCGGTTGAGCAGCCCGGTCAGCGGGTCGCGGGTGGCGCGGTGGTGCAGCGCGGCCATCACGTTGAAGCGTTCCTGGTAGGAGGCCACCAGCAGCATCGGGATCACCGAATGCACCACCAACGCGCCCATCATCAGGGTGGTGTCCTGCAGTGTTTCCGGGCGCTGGAACCCGCCCGCGCCCAGCCCCAGCATCAGCGCCAGGAATACGGTCACCCCCATCGTGGCGCAGGCAGTGAAGATCGGCGGGTAACGTGCCGCCGACCACAGCAGCAGGGCCAGTGGCAGGCTGGCCAGCGCCAGCGGATACATGCTGCCCTCGCGCCCGATGTAGAACGCCGCCAGCAGCGCCAGCAGCATCAGCAACGCCCACATTCCCCGCTCTCGCCGCCCACCTTCCGGCGGCATCAGGTGCGTGGTGTTGCGGCGATTGATATTGAACAGGAACAGCAGGCTGGGGGTGACCGCGGTGATGCCGAGCAGATCGCCCAGCAACCATTGCAAGTAAACCCGCGGCAAGTCGCCGGTGGGAATCATGTCGCCCTGGAGCATGCCCACCGTGCCGATCGCAGCACTGATCGCGCCCAGCAGCAATCCGCCGCGCAGCAGCAACAGGCCATCGTTGATGCGGAATTGCAGCTGCTTGCGGCTGTAGTGCACGTAGGCACACGCGAGCACGGTCGCGACCGAATTGCTGGCCACCGAATACAGCAGGAAGGTGCTCGGCACCGGCACCACGAACAGGTGCAGCAGCAATTGCGCGATGGCGATCGTCGGTGCCTGCTTCAGGCCGTAGCGCAGCACCGCGGCGTAGCCGATGCCGGCGGCGGGCCAGAACAGGGTGACGTCGGCGGGGGTGCGCAGGTAAAGCACCGCGATCACCGCCCCGGCGAAATACAGCCCGGTCAGCAGTGCCCCCGCAACACGCTCGCCAGCAAGGCTTGCATCCATTCAGTCTAGACCGGGAACGCCCCGCGTTGTCATCACCGTTTGATTGCAGGCATGCGATCTCAGCACTCGATGACGTTGACCGCCAGGCCGCCGCGGCTGGTTTCCTTGTACTTGTCCTGCATGTCGCGGCCGGTGTCGCGCATGGTCTTGATCACCTTGTCCAGGCTGACCTTGTGCTTGCCGTCGCCGCGCAGCGCCATGCGGCTGGCATTGATCGCCTTGACCGCGCCCATCGCGTTGCGCTCGATGCAGGGAATCTGCACCAGCCCGCCGATCGGGTCGCAGGTCAGGCCCAGATTGTGCTCCATGCCGATCTCCGCGGCGTTCTCGATCTGCCCGGGCGTGCCGCCGAGCGCGGCGGTCAGGCCGGCGGCGGCCATCGAGCAGGCCACGCCCACTTCGCCCTGGCAGCCGACCTCGGCACCGCTGATGCTGGCGTTTTCCTTGTAGAGGATACCGACCGCGGACGCGGTGAGCAGGAAATCGAACACGCCTTTCTCGTTGGCACCGGCACAGAAGCGGTCGTAGTAGTGCAGGACTGCAGGGATGATCCCGGCCGCGCCATTGGTGGGAGCGGTGACCACGCGGCCGCCGGCGGCGTTCTCCTCGTTGACGGCGAGTGCGTACAGATTCACCCAGTCGAGCACGGTCAACGGATCGCGCATCGCCGCTTCCGGCTTGGACGACAGTTCCGCAAACAAGGCGGGCGCGCGGCGGGATACGTGCAGGCCACCGGGCAGGGTGCCGGTCTGGCGAATGCCGCGCGCCACGCAGTCCTGCATCGCCTGCCACAACTCGCGCAGGCCATCGTGCACCTGCTCCTCGCTGCGCCAGGCGCGCTCGTTCGCCAGCATCAGTTGCGCAATCGACAGCCCGGATGCCGCGCAGCGCGCCAGCAGTTCGTCGCCGCTGGCGAACGGATGCGCGACCGGCGTGGTGTCGGCGACGATGCGGTCTTCCGCGGCTTCGTCCTGATTGACCACGAAGCCGCCACCCACCGAATAGTAATCCCGGTTGGCGATTTCGGCGCCACTCGCGTCATAAGCGATGAAGCGCATGCCGTTGGTGTGAAATGGCAGTTTCTGCCGCTTGTTCATCACCAAGTCGGATTTTTCGTTGAACGCGATTTCGCGCCCGCCATGCAGGCGGATCAGCTTGCTCGCGCGGATGCGTTCCAGCGCAGCGGGGATGACATCGGGATCGATCTTGTTCGGCCAATGCCCTTCCAGGCCCATCAGCACCGCCTTGTCGGTGCCGTGGCCGCGACCGGTCAACGCGAGTGAACCGAACACCTCGGCGCGCACGCGGGCCACGTCGCCCAGGCGGCCGGCTTCGGCCAGGTGGTGCTCGACGAAACGCGCCGCCGCGCGCATCGGCCCGACCGTGTGCGACGAACTCGGGCCGATGCCGATCTTGTAGAGGTCGAAGGTGGAGACGGCCATGGGCTGCGCACTGCGTGGCGGGAGCGGGTCGCTATTCTAGGCCGCCCGCAGACACGGCCACTGACGCAGGCGTATGGAACTGATCCTCTACCAGCGCGATACCTGCCATCTGTGCGACCTCGCGCTTGCGGTGTTGGCTGAGGCGCGCACGCCGGAGTTCACCAGCGTCTTCATCGACGATGACGACGCACTGGAAGCGCGCTACGGCCTGCGTGTGCCGGTGTTCCGCGCTGCCGATCGCGAACTCGAACTTGACTGGCCGTTCGATGCGGATGCGGTGCGCGCGTTCCTCGACATGGGATAGCCGTGCCAAACCCGGTCATTCGATCAGTCGCCGGGCCAGACTGCGCCGGGCAAGGTTTCGCAGGCATGCCCGCGTTCGCTCAAGGCATTGCGCAGGCCGCGGCTGCCGGCATCGGTGAAACCGCTGCCCGGGCGCAGGCAGACCACGTGCAGGCCGGCCTGCACATGCGCCGACAGCAGCTCAACCAGATCGTCGGTCGTTGGCAGCGGCTGCATCGTCGCATCGCGCCGGGCGATGTCGATGATCGCCTGGGCCACGCCGTCGCCGACCAGGATCAGGTCGGCCTGGTTGAGCAGGCGCAAGGCGCGCAGCGTGAGCAGGCCGGGATCGCCGTCGCCGCAACCGATCAATGCGACCGAACCCGCCACACGCCGCGTACCACGTTCGGCGAGTGCAGCCTCGAAGGCGTGCTCGGCGGCATCGATGTCGCCGGCGCGCAGCAACGCAGGGATGTCGCCTGTGAGCATCCGCTCGAACCAGTCGCGGCGTTCGCGCATCGCAGGCAGTCGCTGACGGATGCGGCCACGATGCCGCGCGAACAGGCGGGCGAGGTCGCCGAGCGAAGGATCGATCTCGGCTTCCAGCCGCTCGCGCAACTGGCGCGCCAGCATCGGCGCGGCGCCGGCGGAGGAAATCGCGATGGTGATCGGGTCGCGGTCGACCACCGCCGGCACCTGGTAGCTCGACAACTCGGCATCGTCGACCACGTTGATCCAGCGCTTTGCGGCCGCGGCGATGCCGGCGAGTTCGCGGTTGAGTGCGTGGTCGTCGGTCGCCGCCACCACCAGCCACGCGCGTTCGATCCACTGCGGGTCGACGGCATCGCCCTCCAGCCGATGCAGGCGTCCCTCCACCGCCAACGCCTGCAGCGCCGGTGCCAGTTCACGGGCGTAAATCAGTACCCGTGCACCGGCCCGCAGCAGCGCCTGGATCTTGCGCGTGGCGACCTCGCCGCCGCCGACCACCAGCACCTCGCGGCCGTGCAGGTCGGCGAACAGGGGAAACAGGGGCATGCAGACTCCGCGGGATCCTGCGCGTGGGCATGCAGGGTGCCACGATCGCGCGCATCGCGAGCGGTGCGCGGCTATTTCGCCTTGAACATCACCCTGGTGCTGATCGCGATCACATCCGGGATCAGCGCGGTATCGGCCCAATCGCCGCCGCCCACCCCGAACGCCAGTCGCTTGACCGTGGCCTTGCCGGCAAGCACGGGCGCTGCACCCGGCGTCCAGGTGAATTCCAGCACCACCGGCTTGCTGACGCCGCGCAGGGTCAGCACGCCGTCGGCGGCATAGCGGTTGCCGCCGAGCGCGCGGAACTTGGTGGCGTTGTATGTCGCGCGCGGGAACTTGGCGGAATCGAAGAACGACGTGCCGCGCAGCTCGCCGTCGTAGTCGGCATTCGAGGTGGCCGCTGTCGCCAGCGGAATGCTGACGACCAGCTTCGATGTCGCCAACTGCTTCGGATCGAAGCGGAAGGCCGTGGCGAAGCCGGGGAAACGCCCGGTGAAGACGTCGCCTTGATAACTGCCGGCAAAGGTCAGGGTGGATCCGGGTGCCTGCACGTAGTCGGCGGCGAAGGCGGGTGCGCACAGCAGCGTCATGGCCAGGATCAGGGTCTTACGCATCGGGGGTCTCCGGGGGCTGTTCGACGCGCCGCTGACCGCCAGGCAGCATCCGCAGCAGGGTGGCATCGCGCTGGAACAGATGGTGGTAGAACGCGGCGGCGGCATGCAGCACGACCAGTGTCGTGATCGCCCAGAACAGCGATTCGTGGATGTCCTCGGCCAGTTCGTGCAGGTCGTGGTCCTTGCCGGTGATCGCGGGCAGGTTGAACAGGCCGAACCACTGCAGCGGGTAGCCGGAAGCGGAATTGAGGATCCAGCCGCTGAGCGGCATCGCCAGCAGCAATGCGTACAGCCCGAGATGGGTGAGCGATGCGATGCGTTCCTGCCAGCGCGGCGTGCCCGGGATCGGATCGGGCGCACCCGCATGCAATCGCCAAGCGATGCGGATCGCGACCAGGGTGAGGATGGTGATCCCGATCGACTTGTGCAGCGCGTAGGTGGCGATCTTGCCGGGGCCGTTCGGCAGGTCGCCCATGGTCAGGCCCAGCCAACCGATCCAGACCAGCAACAGCAGGGTGGTCCAGTGCAGCAGCTTGCTGACGCTGCCCCATTGGTCGCGCGTGTTCTTCAGCGGCATGGCGGGCCTCGTCGTGGTTCAGTCTTGGATGGGGGTGGAGGGATCGATCGATGGTGCATCCGGCTGCGCGGGTTGCGCGTCTTCGCCATCGCGGCGGAACAGTTCGGCTTCGATGCGCAACTCGATGTCGTCGCCGACCAGCGACTGCCAACGGGTCATGCCGTAATCGCTGCGCTTGAGCATCGCGGTCGCGGAAAATCCGATCGTGCGGCGGAACGGCGGCAGCGGATAGCGACCGGCCTTGTTCATGACGATGTCCAGGCACAGCGGCCGGGTGACGCCGTGCAAGGTCAGCTGGCCGCAGGCACGGCCGCGGTTGCCGGCCTCGCGTTGCAGACCGTTGGTGGCGACGAAACGCGCCTGCGGATAGCGCTTCACGTCGAGGAAGCGCGGGGCGAATACCGAGGCGGTCCAGTCGCTGTCGCCCATGTCCAGCTTGTGCATCGGCACCACAACGTCAAGGCGCGCGCTGGACCAGTCGTCCACATCGAAATGCAGGCTGCCCTCGCTGCCGGAAATGGTGCCGATCGCCTTGGAGAAACCGGCGTGGTCGATGGCGAACAGGACTCGCGTATGCACCGGGTCGAATGCGTAGCGCGCGGTCTCGCCGGCCACTGCGGGTACGGACGTCAGCGCCACCAACAGGGCTGGCAGGCAGGAGACTGTGAGGCGTTGCCGGGGAACCATTGCGGGATTCTAGGCCTCCATCATGAAACCGGCGCGCTTGCGTCCGCAACGCAATGTTTTGCCGTTGTTACTCAACGGCTTAGCGCCTAAGTGATTGATTCTGTGTCCCATCGAGTTCCACTCCGTATGGCGACGCACCCGATTTTGCGGAATAGGTGCAGAATCGCACCATGCCTAAGCTGACACGCTCTAAGTTGTCGAAAGCTGGTGTGGAAGCTGCCAAGCCGGCGGCCTCAGTCTACGTGCTACGCGACACGGATCCTGCTGGGCTGATCCTACGTGTTCAGCCATCCGGCAAGAAGGCGTGGGCCGTGACGTGGGGCAGGGGACAGGCGCGCAACCTCGGCGACTTCCCTGTGATGACGCTGGCGGCTGCCCGCCATGCGGCAACCATGGTGCTGGCCGAGATCGCCGCACACGGCGCGCCAGTCAAGTCGGCGCGCGGCAAGGCCGACACGCTGGGCGAGTTCATGGAAGGCCACTACGCGCCCTACGTGCTGGCGAACGCCAAGGCCGGCAAGGGGACTATCGGCGCAATCAAGACCGTCTTCGGCCACTGGTACGGGCGGCGCATGGATAGCATCACCGTCCACGACTGGGACGCGCTGAAGACTGAGCGCCTTAACGCTGGCATGAAACCGGCGACTGCGAACCGTGACCTAGACAGGATCAAGGCGGCGCTGCAGCAGGCCGTGACGTGGAAGCTGCTGACGACGAATCCGCTGGCCGGCGTGAAGCGGATTACGCGCGGTATCGAGAAGCGGGTGCGCTACCTATCACCCGTGGAGTCCAAGGCGCTCAGGGACGCGCTAGACGCGCGTGAGGCGCACAGGAAGGCACGCCGGGAACGTGGAGACCAATGGCGCAAGGATCGCAGCCAAGCCCCGATGGGCGCGTTTCAGGGCTATACCGACCACGTCATGCCCATGGTGCTGCTGGCGCTGAATACAGGGATGCGTCGTGGCGAGTTGTCACAGATCCGCTGGGGCGATGTCGACCTGAAGGCGAAGGTTCTGACCATCCGCGCCGGCTACGCAAAGAACGGAAAGGATCGGCACCTACCGCTCAACAGCGAGGCGGTGACAGTCCTCACGACCTGGCGCAAGGATCATCCGGGCAATGGCCCCGTGTTCGGGGTCTTCAGCATGCAGGATGGTTGGGAGGCACTTCTGACCGACGCGAAGATTCAGGACTTCCGATTCCACGACATGCGGCACGACTTCGCTTCGCGGCTGGTCATGGCCGGAGTCGACTTGAACACTGTTCGGGAATTGCTGGGACACAGCGACATCACGATGACGCTGCGGTATGCGCACCTTGCGCCGGAACACAAGGCGGCGGCGGTGGAGTTGCTGGTTGGCTAGCCGGTGCGCTTCAAGAAGTCCTGCACCCAAGCCTCTTCCTGTTCTTTCTTCTCAGCCACCTCTTCCTCTGATGGAAAGACGATGGAGTGCAGGCTGATTGGTTCATGGATTCGCCACCATGTGCCGCCGATTGCACGGCTTATCACCATCCAATGATCCATGGCGAACTTCACAACCTCCATCTTCATGCGCTGCGACACCTTGGCCTCCCGCTCGCTTTCGGCGGCCTTCATTTCCTTGGACGAAAACACAACGTCCAGGATGTGCCGATCTTCAACGCTCACGAAGCGCTCGCTGATGAGATAAAGGCTAATCAGTCTCCTACCTCGTGGCGTGAGTTCGACCTTGTCCACAACCTCAGGAATCGTCATTCCGTTACTTAGCTTCGCCGACGAAAGCATGTCTGAAATCGCCTTTTCGGCAGCCGAGCTAAGGGACAAATTGTTGTCCGCCGCATAGACCTCTAGCCCCAATTTGAGATGGGGAGGTAGGCGCACGCTGAACTGTTCCGGCTTGTCGCCAGTGGCTTTGGCCGGGCGTCCGGGGCCGCGTTTGGTGGGCTTTGACATGGCCTGATTTTGGCAGTTTGCGAAAACTGTTGCAAATGCCCGTGGGGTGTCATATGGTTTCGGCAGGTTTCGCACACTACGAAACCTGTTCAATCCATCCAACGGAGGACAAAATGCAGCAGGAACAAAAACTTAGCTACTCCCGGAGGCCGCAGCAGCGGCTACCGACATGAACCGCAGCGCGATCTACCGCGCAATCCAGTCCGGAGACCTGAAGTCCTACAAGGTCGGCAGGCTCCGCCGGATCACCCGGCAAGCGCTGGAGAACTACGTCTCCAAGCTGGAAAAGGGGGCCGCATGAACACCGACACCGACAAGGCGTTGATCGCGAAGATCAATCGCCGACTGGCAAAGGACGGGCAGGCGTTGCGCACGGCTCGCGGTGAGAACCCGGACAGCAATCTCGGGCTGCACTACATCGTGGACGTTGACCACAACACGGTCGCCGCCACGCACTGCGACCTGCAAACCCTCGCCACCGAGCTTGGCATTGCGCAGGTGTCGCCATGAGCGCCGTACGCCAGCAGCTAGTGGCCGAAGTGAAGGCATCGATTCCGGTCAGTGACCACGCGCGCGACGCGCAGGAAGTCGAGTTTCTGAAGCTCTACCGAGAGGCGAACGCGGTCGACCAGAAGCGGATGCGCAAGCTGATGCGCGCGGCCATCCAGAACATGCTGCCACCTCCTGAGGTCGGGGCGACCATGACGCGGGAAGAGGTCGACGCATTCGCCGATAGCCTGCCCGAGGAGTTCGCCGCATGAGCGCCGTGACCGAGAGGAAGGGTGTTCGCTCTGGCGCGCATAGCGTCCGTGGATTCATGGGCGAAGCAGGATTGCAGGTCGCGCACGGTGGGGATCCGCACAAGGCAATCAAGGCGGCGACGCTACTGGTCAATAGCGCATTGCTATGCGTTAGCGCCTCAGTCGATATGGAGTTTGAGGATCGCCATGCGCCGACCTTCGCCGCAATGCACCTGCTGGAAGTTGCAGAGGCGATTCTGGACGCAACTGAGGTGCCGGCGTGAGCGTGCATCCGACTTACTTCCTGCCGATCCAGGACGTGGACAAGGCGACGGAGATTCGCATTAAGGCGTTCGCTGTCCTCGACCTGCTGCAGTCGGTTGACGCATCCGACCCGAACCTTTCCGACGACACATTGCCCGGCATTTCTTTGCTGCTGAAGGGCATGGTCGCCGACCTCGAAACCATCGCAACACGTCAACGCTGAGGAAGCCATGGCAGACAACATTTTCACGATGACGCGGCAGCCGACGTTGTCCGACTTGGGCGAGGGCTTGGCCGGTAAGTTCGCAGAGTTGAGCAAGCGGCCATGCGCGGACAAATGCGACTGCCTGTTGCGCGACCTGGCGGATGCGAGGACTGCGGTGTCGCAGTTGCGCACGCGCTTGATTCGCGGCGATGGCGAGGCCGCATAAGCGAAACCCCAGACCGTTGGCGCGGCTGGGGCTTCAAGGTGCAATCGGGCTAACGAGTGCAGGGGCCAGTGTAACGCTGGCCCCGGCGAGGGACAACAATGGGCGCGGCCCCTGATTTGAGAATCGTTCCAAGTTGCGACGGCGTCATCGATGGCGGTTTGCCGGCCCTGATACCACCGGGCGAATACCAGCTATCACTCCAGCACTGGCAGACGTACAAGTTCATGGGCCGGTCTCCAAAGCTGTCCCTGTCATTCACCGTAGTCGACCCCGGCGAACACTTCGGGGCGCTGGTGTCTCGGCACTACAACGTCGCCGCGCTAGTGGGCAAGGAAGGCCGCTCAGGGCGTTTCAAGGCATCGGCAGGCTGCGACCTTGTTCGCGAATACGCGCGCCTGCTAGAGCTTCCGGGGCGCTTTGACAGGTTTGACCTCCAGAGCCTTACCCGCCGCATCATCGTCGGCAAGGTGGACACCGTCACCACGACTGCCCGCCAGCAGAAGCTAGCACCTGCTGTCCGTTACTCAGTCGTCCGCGAGCTTCTGAGGATCGCAGCATGAAAGCTCTTGCACTTGCACCTATACCTTCACCTGCACCTAGACCTGTACCCACACCTACAAGTCATCCCCTGAAAGCGGCTCTGCAATTAGCTTTGAGCGGTTTGGCTTGGCAACGACTTTTCCCTGATTCGGCGCTTCTAAGGCGGACGCCGGATATCTGCCTAGCTGTCCATCTGCCACCGGATGAGGCGGCCCCCCACAAGGGGCCGTCCATCCGGGAAGTCATTCTGAGGCTAGGCCATGAATGCCTGCTGCCGGATTCCGATAAAGCTGGTCGGCTGGGAATTTCCCTGTCCGTGGCCTGACAAGGTGATGTCGCCGTTCTACTCGCTGACCGTGACGGGGATTGCAGGCAGGCGCGCACCGTGCGAGAGGATCGATCCGATTGGACGGCGACCGCGCATTGTCTATTTCGTTGGCGATGGCATGCGCGTTGCGGTAGGGCGTCGCGGCGAAACAGCCGATAGCCTGTGGAGCGAGATAAGGCGCATTTATCCCGGTTGCGACGCTTGCGACATGAGCGACGACTTCCCAGCACTCGACCGGCTGGCGGATTACGCATCGGGCACGATCAAGTCGGCACGCGAGGCCGCAGCGGCTGCAAAGATGCGAAAGGCCGCGCTCCTGGACATTGCCAGCGACGCGGAAACGATGAAGCTCGCCGTGCTGCTGAACGATGAGGCGCAGAGTTCGATGTGGCGCGAGCAACACGCAGCGGTGCCACGGCAGGAAAAGAAACAGCAAGGCGTCGGGAAAACCGAACGCACCGGACGGATGACCACGCGCGGCAGGCCGATCCTGCGCAAGATTGGCGCGGAGTGCTGGTATGGCGGGGAGAACTTGCACCGATCGCCGCCTACCCGAGATCACGACGGGGCCGTGCGGATCCAGCGATGGACAGACGACGAACTGTTGTGCAGGCCAATCCCCGGAAATTGGGGAACAAGGCCGTATCGGCATAGAGACACTGGCGACGATTATGAACGGTTGCCAACGCCACCCGAAGAACGGGAACCGCTAGCGCCTCACGCAGGGGCATAGGGTAGGAACAACGAATTAAGGGCTGCCAATCGGCGGCCCTTTTTCTTTGGCGAAAAGATTCCCGGCGCATTGCCGGATTCGCTGGTCACTGGCGCTCAGTGGCAAAAATCGGAAATGCCAATCGGCGTGATGCCGTCGGCTCCGAAAAGGAAAAACAATCAATGTCTACCGTCTCCCTCGTTCCTCGCGGGCGTAATTTTGTGCGCGGCGTTATTGCCCACACCATGGCGTCCGCTAACCCCGAGTCATACGCAGCCAATCGCTGGGGGCATTCCCACGCGCAGACCATCGCAAAGGCTGCTGTTCCCGCCATCTCAGCAGAAGCAGGCGGCACGCCAGAGGCCCGCGAGTTCTTCGGGATGGCGATTGAACAAAGTCTGTTGGGCCGGGTTCCAAACCTGCGCCGCATCGGCTTCAACATTCCGAACCTGCGGCAGACCACTGGCGCGCGTGGCTATTGGGTTAGCGAGGCTCGCCCGATTCCCCTGTCCACTGCGGCGATGGATCGCTTCACGCTGCTGCCGTTGACCGTCGCATCGATCATCGTGGCAACGAAAGAAGCCGTGATGAGCATGGGCGAGGTGCAGGAAGCCGCGCTGCAACGCGACCTGTTGAACGCCATTGCGGGCGCGGTCGACATTGCATTCATCGACCCCGACAACGCGGGCACTCCCGATCAAGCGCCGGCTTCCATCACCAACGGCGCTTTTCAGTTCGCATCCAGCGGCAACATTCGGCAGGACATCCGAAACCTGTTTGACCAGTATCAAGGCAGCATGTTGACCGCGTGCATCGTCATGCATCCGCGCGTAGCTGTCCGGATCGGCGTGGCCGCTTCCCAGCTTGGCGACACGAAGCTTACCGTTCGCGGCGGCGTGCTGATGGGCGTGCCTGTTGTTTGCAGCGAGTCCGTCCCGTTCGATAGCAACGGCGGCACCATCACGATCTTCGACGCGGCAGCAGTTGCCTATGCGGCACGCGACTTCGACCTGAGCATGAGCGAAGAAGCGACGCTGCAAATGAGCGATTCGCCCACGTTCGGCAGCGGCGATTTCGTCTCGCTTTTCCAGACCAACTCAATCGCTTGGCGCGGCACTGCGTCCGCGAACTGGGAAGTCAACGGCGCGGGTAACGTCGTGACCATGACCGGCGTGAGCTATGGTCTCGATGAGGTGGCCTACGGATGAGCCTGAGTAAAGCGGAGGCTCAACTCGCCCTGGCGAACGATGTCGCGCGCGTTTACCGCGTTTACGGCGTCACCGACTTCAGCATGTTGGCAAACCCGAACACTGATGGCTGTTCGGTGAATATGGAAGCCTACTTCCCTGACCTGCCGGCAACACGTTTTCGCTCGGTCAACGTCGCACTGACAGCAGCCGGCTGGAATATCTACATCGAGCAGCAATGGGTGCACGAGTTTTCCCACGTCCTGCGTAAGCGCCTGGAGGTGGAGGCATTCGCCCGCCAGTATGCAGAGGCGCAGACAAGGAAGGTGATCGATGGGTATCGTTGATCGCTTCCGGGGCTTCCTGTCCCGAGAGAAGGCCGCGCCCGCGCTGGTGCCGGTCTCGACGCCACGCATGGGCACCGGCTGGTTTCCGCTGGTCACTGAACCCTATGCCGGCGCATGGCAGCAGGGCGTCACTGGCGAGCGTGCCGAGAACGTCACGGGCTACTCAACGGTTTACGCCTGCCTTAGCCGCATCGCAAAGGATATCGGCAAGTTGCCGTTTACCCTGCGCGAGCTGGACGCTAACGGTTTGTGGCGAGAAACCACGAACCCCGCTTATTCGCCAGTCCTACGCAGGCCGAACCACTATCAGACGGCGGCGCAGTTCCGGGAATCGTGGATCCTGAGCAAACTTCAGCACGGAAACGCCTACATCTTGAAGCGGCGAGACTTGCGCGGCGTAGTTGACGGACTTTTCATCCTAGACCCGACGAAAGTTAAGGCGCTCGTTTCGGACACCGGCGACGTGTTCTATGAGTTGTCGGTCGACAACTTGAACCACCTTAGCGAGAACGGTCGGATCATCGTGCCAGCGCGCGAGATGATCCACGACCGCGAGGTGACGCTCTACCATCCATTGATTGGCGTTCCGCCACTGCTGGCCGCGTACTGGCCTGCGGTCAAGAATCAGCGAATCAATCGGACGGGCGCGGAGTTCTTCGGCAACCATGCGCAACCCGGTGGCGTACTCACTGCACCGGCTGGCATGTCTGAGCCTGACGCGCTGAAGCTCCAGCAATTCTGGCAGCAAAACTACACCGGCAGCAATGCGGGGAAGATCGCGGTCATTGGCGCAGACCTGAAATATCAGGGCTTCGCAAACAACGCTGCGGATAGCCAGCTTGTCGAGCAACTGAAGTATTCGGATGAGCAGATATGCCATGCGTTTGGCGTGCCGCCTTACAAGATCGGCATCGGACATTTGCCTACCGGATTGAAGGTGGGCGACGTTTCGCAGGTCTACTATCAGGACGCACTACAGGCCCGCATCGAGTCCATGGAGGACTGTCTAGACCACGGGCTTGGGTTGGGTGACGCGATAGGCGTGGAGTTGAACCTGGAGCCGCTATTGCGCATGGATGCACAGCAGCAGGCAGAAATAGAAGGCGCGCTGGTCAAGAACGGAATCAAGGCACCGAACGAGGCTCGCCGACGCTTCGGGCTGAAGCCGTTGGAAGGTGGCGATAGCGTCTATCTGCAAATGCAGAACTTCAGCCTGCAGGCGCTTGCAAGGCGCGATCAATCCGCCGATCCGTTTGGCACTGGCACCGGCAAGGATGCAGGCCCGCTACTCACGCGAGGACAGGCCAACTACATCCAGAAGGTGATGGAAGGCCGCGACCCAAAGATGCGGGCACGGTTCAACAACACCACGCAACGCTGGGAGACGCTGGCAGGTAGTGGCGAATGGAACCCGGCCAGTTGGCGCTGGACGCAAGAGCATGAGGCACGCTGGGCAGCGTGACCCCACGGCGGGCAGGCTGGCGAGAGCCTGCGTCCGCACCGGACACCGCCGACGAAGCTTTGCACGCACATCCACAATTGAGCAGACGACCCCACGATGACCGCGACTCGATACGGGAACGGACGCGGCGGCAGACCATGGCGAAGGCTAAGGGATGCAGTAGCGATCCGTGACGGATACAAGTGCTATGTCTGCGGTCGCATCGTGGAGCAGGGCGAGTGTGACCATGTTGTTCCGGTCTCCCAAGGCGGCAAGACGGAGCTGGGCAACTTGGGCTGGATTTGTCCGTCGCCTTGCCATGCGGACAAGTCTGCGCGTGAGGCGGCAGAGGCTCAGGGACGCACCGTGAGGCCCAAGGCACGTATCGGCGTGGATGGCTGGCCGATTTAGGCGGCGGGGCCGTTGCTGGGCCGCTGAGGCGGTCTCGGACACCGTCGTCGGAATTGGCTTAGGACTAACCGTAACAAATCCACGAAAGGCACCCCGTCCGGCCAATTGGCGCTGTCCGCTCTAAGAGGCGGTGACGGTGTCCAGGTCATGCGGCAGCGCGTGGCAAACAACCCCCGAGACCCAAAACATGCCGGTGACTAGCCGGTGACGCGCGCGTGCGCGCGAGGACTATCAGGCGAGGCAATGATGGCAGTTGCGTATCACTACACAAGGTTCCATTCCGCGATTCAAATCATCCAGTCGGGAAAGATCAATTTAAGCGTGCCAGACCCAAATGGCCCCTTTGCCAGCGAGCCAAGCGCGGTTTGGTTTTCGACCGTTGACGGTTTCGAGCTTGGCATGGGGACGCTTATCAACATCCCCGAAACAGGCGAACGATTGCAGTTCCCTTTGGAGTTGCAAGCCGAGTTATGGGGGCTTGCCCGCTTCAGGACGGATACCGCACTGCTAACCAGCTTCAATGACCTCGTGCTGAGAGGGCAGTGCATGGATTCCCTCTTGTCCGACCTGTCGGCAGGTCACGACGTAAACGATTGGTACGTGAGCGAACGTCCATTCTCGTTGCGCTGGTGTACCGGCGCAGACCTCTACATCGATGGTCGCTGGGTGCCGCTGACAGCCGAGACGCTAGAGGCCATGCGTTGCCGATTGCCTAGCCGCGTCGGCGCGACGATGACCGAAGCATTGGGGATCCTGCGGGCACGCTCTGCGCCTGTAGAGATCGCGGCCTAACTCTCAGGGTCTTTTTCCTTCCACCAATCGCGCCGACCCTTGCCACGTCTGCGCGCCCATTCCTTCGACTCCGCCGCAGAGCGTTCTTCAGGCGTGCGGGAGTCTCTACCGCGCATCGCCGACTGCGGGCCGTATAGGGTGAACTCGTCGGGCTTGGGGTTTTTGTCCATGGCGCGAGAGTGCAGGGCGCGCGTCGCACGGGCTGGGACGCTCAGTGCGTCGACTGCCGGAGTAGACGAAGCATCCACGCGGCCTTAGCGTCGCCGGCTGCTGCTGCTGCGGCTCTGAGGGCGTTTAGGAGGGCTTGTGGCGTCATTCGCGCTTGTAGTCCGCTTCCGGCACAAGGATTTCGCCTGTCTCAACGAGCTGAAACCTGCGTTCGCCAAGGTACGCCACCGATTGACCATCCAGCGTCCGAATGGTGGGAAGCGATGGCGTCTCCCATTTTGTTCCATCCATGAAAACTCCTTTCAGCGCGGTGCCACTGCGGACGGTCACCTTGTACCGCGTTCCGTCCGCTTCCCCGACTAACACCAAGTGAGCTTCAGACATGACGTTTCCTGTGAGCAGTGCGACCGAGCGCCAAGAGGCTGTTTCGAAAATACTTCACTACGCCGACGAGCACTTGATGAGCGGCCATCATATTGAACTGGCGTTCGAGATTGGTTGCGCCGCAATGGTGGCACTAAGGCATCGGCGGCACCTAGTGTCAGAACAGAAAGTATCCGAGTCGGGAACCACCCGCTAAAGGCGTGGGCGAGGAATTGTGCAGAACGGATGCAGAATCCAAAGAAAAAGGCCGTCCAGCTAGGCGGCCTTATACGTTTCAGTTATTGATCTTTGAGGCATATCTAGAACCGAAGACGTCTGCGTCCGCAACGAAGCGTTGCCAGCATCGGCACGGGGAGAACCGACATGCATGGAATCCGATGGCTGGTCTTGCTGGCGCTGCTGGCGTGCGCATGCACGCCGGCCGGGGTGCCCGAACGCCCGCGTTTCCGCGTGGCCGGCGCGGCGCAGGGCCTGCCCTCGACCGATATCAAGGCATTGGCCCGCGACGCCGACGGCTACCTGTGGATCGCTACCGCGGACGGGCTGGCCCGCCATGACGGCATCGACATGCGCACGTGGCGGCACGATCCGCAGGATCCGGCCGGGTTGCCTGGCAACAACGTGCAGGCACTGGTGGTCGATGCGCGCAATCGCATCTGGATCGCGCCTGAGGGCGGCGGCTTGAGCGTGCTGGATGCGCGGCGCGCACGCTTTACCCATTACCGCATGGCCACCCATCCGCAACTCGCGAGCGAGGACGTCTGGGCGTTGGCCCGCCAGGGTGATGTGGTCTGGGCCGGCACCTACGACGGCGGGCTGACCCGCATCGATGCCGATGGCGCGATGCAACGCTACACGCAGGCCGATGACGGCCTACCGTCCGATACCGTGCTGTCCCTCGCGGTCGATGCGGACGGTGTGTTGTGGGTCGGAACCGACAAGGGACTGGCCCGCCAGCGTGGCAAACGTTTCGAGACCGTCTTGTTACCGGGTGGAGATGGCGTACCGATGGTATTTTCGGTCTCCCTCCAGTTGGACGGGTTGTGGGTCGGGACCTCGCTGGGAGTGTGGCGGCATGCGCGAGGCCGTTGGTTGCAGCCGTACTGGTCATCGATGTTTCATAACCCTATTGCGATGACTGCCATTGCTACTGATCGTCATGGCGATCACTGGATAGGTACCAGCCGTGGGCTATGGCGACAGCACGGAAATGCTGCACCGGAGCCTGTTTTAACTGGGGGCCTCGAGATCCCAAGAATGCTTTATGCGCTGTTGGCAGAGGCAGATGGTGCCTTGTGGATACCGATCGCGGGGCGTGGCTTGGGGTACCTGCGCGCCGATTGGCGGCATGCGGCCCGCCTTCAAGGCGATGCCGATGGCTTGGCTGGCGCAACTTACCGCGCCATCGGTGCCGCGCGCGAAGGCGGTGCCTGGTTGGGTGGTGTGAATGGCGTGGTCGAGTACCTGGCCAGCGATGGCATCGCCCGGCCGCTTGAGGCCGACGCCCTGGCGCGGTTGCGGGACACCCGTGCCACCTCGATCGTGGAAGATCGGGGTGGACGGCTCTGGCTGGGTCATCGAAAGGGGCTAGTGCGGATCGGCGCCGATGGTGCCATTGACGAATGGCGGAGTGACGATCCGGTTGCGCCAGCGCCACCCACGCATATCGCGCAGTTATCACTGGCAGCGGATGGCAAGCTGTGGCTGATGGCGCCGGGCGGCGGTATCCAGCAGCGAGATCCCGTCACGGGCCGCATCCTGTTCGAGGTCGCTGCCGGTGATGCCGGTGGACTGGGCAGTGCCGACATCGACGCGATGGTGATCGCGCCCGATGGTGCGCCATGGGTCGCCGGCAGCGACGGTGTGGCATCGCTGGATCGCACACGCGGCCGATTCCGTTCCATCCAGGCGCTGGGTTCCGAACGCGTGCATGCGCTTGCCTTCGACGGCCCCGACCTGCTGTGGCTGCAGCGGCTGTCGGGGCTGGAACAGTACCGACGCGAAGACGCCGGCTGGCAGCGGATCGATCGCGTGGATGCCCGCCACGGCATGCCCGCAGTAGCGGCCGCGGCGTTGCTCGTCGATGCGCGCCACCGGGTCTGGATCACCACCAGCCGCGGGCTGTATCGCTGGGAACCGGTACGCCGCAACCTGCGCCACGTCGGCATGCAGGATGGGGCCAGCAGCGAGGAATACCTGGATCGCAGCGCCGTGTTGCGCGAAGACGGCGTGCTCTTGGCCGCCACCGCCGATGGCAGCCTGGTGATGGTGGATACAACCGCTGCCGATCCCCCCCCACACGCCCGTCGCTGCGTTTCGACGGCATTGCGATCCGTCGCGATGGCGAGTGGCGCGAGATGCCGATGGACACGAGCTTCCTCCTCGGGCGCGAGGATCGCGAGCTACGTATCCGTGCCCGCCTGCTGGTGTTCGAGGATCCGCAGGCGAACCACTACTGGTCGCGGCTGGAGGGCTTCGAACGCGATTGGGTTGCACTCGGCGCGAGCGGCGAGCGTGTGTTCACAGGTCTGGCACCCGGCCGCTACACGTTGCGCATGCGCGCGCAGGATGCCGCGGGCAACGCGGCGACGGAGCAGCAACTGGTCTTCGTGGTGCCACCGCCGTGGTGGCGCACCGCGTGGGCGCAGGCCGGCTTTGCAGCGGCGCTGCTGCTGGCGGTATTCGCGCTGGCCTGGGCCTACCGGCTACGCCTGAAACGCAGACACGCATGGCAGCTGGCGGCGCAGAAACAGGCCCTGGCCGAGCAGGCCTCGGAAGCGAAGTCGCACTTCCTCGCGACTCTCGGCCACGAAGTTCGCACGCCGATGACCGGCGTGCTCGGCATGAGCGAGTTGCTCCAGGGCACGCCGCTGGATCCACGCCAGCGCAGCCACGTGGATGCGATCCGCCGGGCCGGCGAACACCTGCTGCGGCTGGTCAATGATGCGCTGGACCTGGCCCGGATCGAGGCCGGCAAACTGCAACTGTCGCCTTCGGACTTCGCCTTGCGTCCATTGCTCGATGAGGTCGCTGCGCTGATGGCGCCGGTCGCCGAACGCAAGGGGCTGGTCTTCATCGACGGGATGCCGGCGGATGCCCCGGCCGCGCTGCACGGCGACCGCACGCGTGTGCAGCAGATCCTCCTCAACCTGGTCGGCAACGGGGTGAAGTTCACCGACAGCGGCCACGTGGCGCTGGAAACCTTCGCGCTTGCACCGCATGGCGTGCGTTTTGTTGTTGCCGACACCGGCCCTGGCCTCGACGCCGCGCAGCAGGCGCGGTTGTTCCGCCGCTTCGAACAAGCTGATGGTGCTCGCACCGCGATGCGCTATGGCGGCAGCGGGTTGGGCTTGTCGATCTCGCAGGAACTGGCGGCTGCGATGGGTGGGCGGATCCGCATCGAAAGCCAGCCCGGTGCCGGTGCCCGCTTCATCGTCGAGCTGCCATTGCCGCATGCCGATGTGCTGGCATCCGATGTCGCGCCAGTTGTGCCGGGCGATGAAACGGCAAGTGCGTTGCGCCTGTTGCTGGTGGAGGACGACAGCATCGTGGCCGAGGCCATCAGCGGCCTGTTGCAGGCGCAGGGCCACAGGGTGACGCACGCCGGCCATGGCCTGGCGGCGTTGACCGAGGTCGCGACGCATCGGTTCGACGCCGCGCTGCTCGACCTCGACCTGCCCGGCATGGATGGCCTGGCGCTGGCGCGGATGCTGCGTGCGCAAGGCCACGCGTTTCCGCTGCTCGCGGTCACCGCGCGTTCCGACGCCGATGCCGAGGCGTTGACGAAGGCGGCGGGCTTCGACGGTTTCCTGCGCAAGCCGGTCACCGGCGCAATGCTGGCGCAGGCACTGGACACGTTGATGTCGAAGCCCGGTTAGCGTTTCCAGCCTCAGCGACGGCTGTACGCATGCACCTCATCGACCAGCACGGCGACGTGATCCGGATTCATGTCCGGCGACATGCCGTGCCCCAGGTTGAAGACGTGGCCGTCGCGCGAGCCGCCATTGCCGGCCGCGTAACTGTCCAGCGCGCCACGCACCTGCGCACGGATTGCCTCCGCATTGCCGTACAGGATCGCCGGGTCCAGGTTGCCCTGCAGGGCGACCCGACCATTGGCGCGGCGGGCTGCATCTTCCAAAGTGACCGTCCAGTCCACGCCGATGGCCTCGGCGCCGCTGGCGAACAGATCATCGAGGTGCGGCGCATTGCCCTTGCCGAACAGGATCACCGGCGCACCGAGATCCTTCAGCGCGCGGGCGATGCGGACGAGGTAGGGCAGCGAGAATTCGCGATACATCGCCGGCCCCAACGTGCCGCCCCAGGTATCGAAGACCTGCAGCGCCTGCGCGCCTGCCGCGTTTTGCGCGGACAGATACGCGATGACCGCATCGGTCACCACCGACAGCAGCTGGTGCATCGCCGCCGGTTCGTTCAATGCCAGCGCCTTGACCCGCCCCCAGTCCTTGCTGCCGCTGCCTTCGACCATGTAGCAGGCCAGCGTCCACGGGCTGCCGGAAAAGCCGATCAGCGGCACGCTGCCCTCCAGTTCGCGGCGGATGATGCGCACCGCATCCATCACGTATCGCAGCTCGGTTTCCATGTCCGGCACCGCCAGCCTGGCGATGTCGGCAGGCTGGCGCAGCGGGCGCTCGAACTTCGGACCTTCGCCTTCGACGAAGTACAAGCCCAAGCCCATCGCATCCGGCACGGTGAGGATGTCGGAAAAGAGAATCGCCGCATCCAGCGGGAAGCGGCGCAGCGGCTGCAGGGTGACTTCGCAGGCCAGTTCCGGATTCTTGGCCATCGCCAGGAAACTGCCGGCGGCCTTGCGGGTGGCGCGGTACTCCGGCAGGTAGCGGCCGGCCTGACGCATCAGCCACACGGGGGTGTGGTCGACGGGTTCGCGCCGCAGTGCGCGCAGGAAGCGGTCGTTCTTCAGAGTCACGAGTGAATTCCGGTTAGCGAGGAGCGTCCGCGCCCTGCGCGAACATCAGTTGGAAGCCGCGCTTGAGCTGCGCGTCGCGGGCCGATTCCAGGGCGGCCAGTGCGCTGCCCTGGTCGGCGTATTGCTCGCGCTTGAGCGTGCTGCGGCCGCCGATCTGGCCGGTTTCGCGCAGCAGCGTCCAGCCGCCGAGCAGGTCGGCTTGCAGTTGGAGCTGGACGAAGCGCGGGGCTTCGCGACCATCGGGGCGTTGTTGCAGCAGCAGGCGCATGCCGCAATTGTAGCCGTGCGGCGCGTTCTGGCTCCCCGTAGCCCGGATAAGGCCGCGCTTCGCTTATCCGGGCTACAAGTCACTGCGCCCTGCGCAAGACTCCGAGCACTGCCGCCTCGTCCACGTCGGCCACGACGCTCGCAGCGCCGGCGCGATCCCACAGGATGAAGCGCAGCCCGCTGGCCTGAGTCTTCTTGTCCAGCCGCATCCGCGCGAGCAGCGCATCGGCATCTAGGCTGGCCGGAATGGCGGTAGGCAGGCCGAAACGCTGCAGCAGCATTTGCAGGTGGTCAGCATCCGCGCGCGTGGCCATGTCGAGCGCCTGCGACAGCCGCGCCGCCAGCACCATGCCGACCGCGACCGCCTCACCGTGGTTCAGGCCTTCGGCATAGCCCTGTTCGGCCTCGATCGCGTGGCCAAAGGTGTGGCCGAAGTTGAGCAGGGCGCGTTCGCCGTGCTCGAACGGGTCGCGCTCGGTGATCGCCGCCTTGTGCTGGCAACTGCGCGCGATCGCGTCGGCCAGCAGGGCATCGTCGCCGGCCAGCAGGCCGTCGCAGTGTGCCTCCAGCCAAGCCAGGAACGACGCATCAATGATTGCGCCGTATTTGATGACTTCCGCCAACCCCGCGCGCAACTCGCGCGGCGGCAGGGTATGTAACATCCCGGTATCGGCGATCACGGCGCGCGGCGGATGGAAGGCACCGACCAGGTTCTTGCCTTGCGGAATATCCACCGCGGTCTTGCCGCCCACTGACGAATCCACCATCGCCAGCAAGGTGCTGGGGACCTGCACGCAGTCGATGCCGCGCATCCAGCACGCGGCGGCAAAGCCGGCCATGTCGCCGACCACGCCGCCGCCGAGCGCGATCACGCTCGCGTCGCGGGTGGCACCGAGCGCGGCGAGGGCCTCGATCACCGTGCCGAAATTGGCCAGGGTTTTTTCCGCCTCGCCGGCGGCGACCACGTGGCGGGCGATATGCAGGTTCGGTTTCGCCCGGCGCAATGCGGCTTCGAGCCGGTCTGCGTAGAGCGGTGCCACGTTCGCATCGCTGACGATCAATGCATGGCGGCCGCGCAACGTCGTCGCCAGCAGGTCGCCGTCGTCGAGCAGGCCGGGACCGATGCTGATGCGATAGGGCGCGGTGGCGCCCACGTCGACGATGCGTGGTGGAACATTCATTTGCAGGATGCCTCGGGTGTGGCGAGCAGATTGGCCAGCGCCGCGACTGCGGCATCCGGCGACAGTGCACTGGAATCGAAAAGACGATGGGCGACGGCGCGATACAGCGGTCCTCGGATCGCCTGCAGGTCGGCCAGTCGTCGTGCGCGATCCGGCGTGGCGAGCAGGGGCGGCCGGTGTCGCCCGCCAGTCGTGCCAGTTGCGTGGCCGGATCGACCTGCAGGTAGATCACGACACCCGCATCGCGCATCGCGTTGCAGTTGGCGTCCGCCAGCACCGCGCCGCCGCCGGTGGCGATCACCGCGGGGTCGCCGGCCAGCACTGCCGCGAGTGCCTGCGACTCGCGCGCGCGAAACCCGGGCTCGCCTTCGTTGGTAAAAATCGCGGGGATGTCGCAACCGGCTTCCGCCGCGATTCGCGCATCCACGTCCACGAACGCCAAGCCAAGTCGGGTGGCCAGCCCGCGACCGAGCGTGCTCTTGCCCGACCCCATCGGGCCGACCAGGACGATGTGTCCAGCGTTGCGCATCGCAACATGCTAGCAGCCGTTGCGCGCGCTTAACCGGGGCGGGAGGACGCTTCCCATTCCGGCATCGCCTTGCCGGATCACCAGGAGGAATTGCCATGTCCGTTGCCAAGATCATCGAACTCAACGCCGCGTCGAAGACCAGCATGGAAGATGCGGTCAAGCACGGCCTGAAGAAGTGCGCCGAGTCGGTCAAGAACATCAAGGGCGCTTGGGTCAACGAAATCAAGGTCGTCACCGACGACGACGGCAACGTGCAGGAATGGCGGGTCAACCTGCGGGTCAGTTTCATCGTGCACTGAGCGATCCCCGCCGGGGATGCGCCGGCGCGGCATGCGCGCGACAATGCGCGCATGACCGACGCATGCCTGGCCGACGCCCTGTCCACCTTCGATGCCCTGTTCGCCGACGCGCTGGCCGCCGGCGAGCCGGATCGCACCGCCATGACCCTGGCTACTGCCGATGCCGCAGGCCGACCGGCCGCGCGCACGGTGTTGCTGAAGGCGCATGGCGCGCGCGGCTTCGTGCTGTACACGCATCTCGACGGGCGCAAGGGACGCGAGCTGCAGGCCAATCCGCACGCCGCGCTGCTGTTCCATTGGCCGCGCGTGCGCGATGGCGTGCAGGTGCGGATCGAGGGCGATGTCGAAGTCGTGTCCGACGACGAAGCCGACGCCTATTTCGCCAACCGCCCGCGCGGTAGCCAGATCGGCGCGTGGGCGTCCGAGCAATCGGAAACGCTGGCATCGCGCGAGACCTTCGAAGCGCGCATCGTCCGTTACGAGCATGAGTTCGAAGGCCGCGACGTTCCGCGCCCGCCGCGCTGGGGCGGTTTCCGGGTGGTGCCGCGTTCGATCGAGTTCTGGTACGGCGCGCAATACCGCCTGCACGAACGCTGGCTGCACGAATGTGGTGCCGACGGTGCTTGGTCGAAGCGGATGCTGTATCCGTGAGCGCATCGACGGTCGGCCCCGGACGCATCGTCTGCCTGACCGAAGAACCCACCGAAGTCCTGTATGCGCTGGGCGAGCAGCACCGCATCGTCGGCATCAGCGGGTTCACCGTGCGACCGGCCGCCGCGCGCAAGGAAAAGCCGAAGGTCAGCGCGTTCACCAGCGCGAAGATCGGCGAGATCCTGAAACTCCAGCCGGACTTCGTGGTCGGCTTCTCCGACATCCAGGCTGACATCGCCGCTGAGCTGATTCGCCATGGCGTGGAAGTCTGGATAAGCAATCACCGCAGCGTGCCCGGCATCCTTGATTACATCCGCCGGCTAGGCGCTTTGGTCGGTGCCGCCGATCGCGCCAATGCGTATGCCGATGGCCTGCAGCGCGGACTCGAAGCGATCGAATGCGAAGCGGCCCTGCTGCCGCGCAGGCCCAAGGTCTATTTCGAGGAATGGGACGAACCGCCGATCACCGGCATCCGCTGGGTCGCGGAACTGGTGCGCATCGCCGGTGGCGACGACATCTTCCCGGAACGCGCGCTGGAATCGCTGGCGAAGGCGCGGATCCTGGAAGATGCCGACGAAGTGGTTCGCCGCGCGCCGGACATCATCATGGGTTCGTGGTGCGGAAAGAAATTCAGGCCGGAGAAAGTGGCCGCACGTCCCGGCTGGGACGCGATTCCGGCGGTGCGAGATGGCCAGCTGTTCGAGATCAAGTCGCCGCTGATACTGCAGCCCGGCCCGGCGGCCTTGACCGATGGCGTCAACGAGATCGCGCGGATCATCCGCGCGTGGTCAAAGCGCGCCTGCTAACGCGGCTGCAGTTCCGCCGTGGTCGCGATGTCGCTACGTGCCCCGCCGCGCGTGGCGATGAGTTTGAAGGTCACGGTGGCCGGTGCCTTCGCATTCACCACACCCAGGTAATCGGTCATCCCGTCGGTCTGGATGGCGCGCAAGGCCAGCGGCGTGGGTGGATCGGGCAGGGCGGACGCGGTCACGACGAGTTGCAGGTCACCGGGGTCGATGCCGTTGCCGGCGGCGTCGCGCACGGTCACCAGCAGCATGATGCCGTCTGTACTGCGATCGATGCCGTAGCGTGTCGCGACGGCGTCGTTGAGGTCGGCCAACGCCACCGTCGATGTCTGCAGGGTCACGCCGCCCACGGTGGTGCTGGCAGTGGCGGCGGCATGCGCCTTGGCGGGCACGGGTGCCTTGTCGCCACTGCAGGCGGCAAGGACGAGCAGGAGGATCAGGGCGAGCTGGCGCATCGGCGACCTCATTCGTTGGCGGCGGACAGTTCGGCACCGCGCACGCGCGCGGCGTGGATCGCATCGGCGACCAGCGTGCGCAGGCCGCCGGCTTCGAAGGTCTCGATCGCGGCCTGGGTGGTGCCATTCGGCGAGGTCACCCGGCGGCGCAACTCGGCGGCATCGACGTCGGATTCGGTGAGCATGCGCGCCGCGCCCAGCACGGTCTGCAGTGCGAGCGTGCGCGCGGCGTCGGGAGGCAGGCCTTCGGTGATGCCGGCATCGACCATCGCTTCAGCCAGCAGGAAGACGTAGGCTGGACCGCTGCCGGAGACCGCGGTGACTGTGTCCATCTGCGCTTCGTCGTCGATCCACACGGTCTTGCCTGCAGCCGCGAGCAACGCTTCGGCGAAGCCGCGACCCGCCGCATCGACGCGTGCGGTGGCGAACAATCCGGTGGCGCCGGCACCGAGCAAGGCCGGTGTGTTCGGCATCGTCCGCACCACCGAGGCGTCGCCGCCCAGCCAGCGCTCCAATTGCGCAGCGGTGATGCCGGCAGCGATCGAGATCACCAGTGGATGCGTCGCCTGTGCCTGTACCGCTAGTGATTCGCAGACCGCGCGCAGCACCTGTGGCTTGGTTGCCAGCACCCAGGTGCCGGCAGCGGCCACGGCTTCTTCGGCCTGCTCGAATACGTGCACGCCGAAGTCGGCCACCAGCGTCTCGCGCAGCGACGGCACGGGCTCGGCGACGCGGATGCTCGCGGGGTCGTGGCCCTGCGCGACCAGTCCACCGATCAGGCTGCGCGCCATGTTGCCGCCGCCGATGAAGGCGATGCTTTCGTTCGGAGTCGTCATGGTGGGGAGTTTAGCCGTCATCCCGGCGAAAGCCGGGATCCGGCATTTCGTCGCCGACCCACAAGAATCTGGATCCGGGCTTTCGCCGGGATGACGAGCGTCAACGTTTTGCGGGTCGCGGGCCGAACAGCGCGCTGCCGATGCGCACCATCGTCGCACCTTCCTCGATGGCGGGCGCGAAGTCCTCGCTCATGCCCATCGACAGCGTGTCGATGCCGGGATGCCGCGACTGCAATGCATCGAACAGCCTGCGCATCGCGCGGAAGGCATCGCGACGACGGGCCATGTCATCGAATGGCGCGGGGATCGCCATCAGTCCGCGCAGCAGCAGGCGCGACTCCGCGCTCACGGCATCGGCCAGCGCGTCGATGGCCTGCGGGTCGCAACCATGCTTGCCGGTTTCATCGTCGATGTTGACTTGCAGCAGCACGTTCAATGGCGGCAGGTCGCTCGGGCGATGGCGGGCGAGGGCCGCGACCAGTTTGATCCGGTCCACCGACTGCACCCAATCGAAGGCGCGGGCGGCGACATCGGCCTTGTTCGATTGCAGGTGGCCGATCAGGTGCCACTCCAGGCCGTGGCCGTGCAGGTCATCGATCTTCGGCAGCGCCTCCTGCACGTAGTTCTCGCCGAACGCGCGTTGGCCGGCCGCGGCCAATGCGGCGATCTCCGACGATGTGCGGGTCTTCGACACCGCCAGCAGGCGGGTCGTGCCTGGCCGGGCCGCTGTATGGCTTGCGTTGTCCAAGACAAGCAGGATGTCGGCAAGGGCTCCGCGGCAAGGTTCCATGGGGTGATTGTCGGCGACTGCGGGAGGCATATACTGCCCACGGCCCCCTTGTTCGCAACAGTTGTTGGCGACAGCGGGTTCAAGGGTGCTGCAGGGAGGCTGCACCCGCCAGGTTCCGCCGCGAAAGCGTCGGTGCGCTGGCACGCGAGGACGGGCTTGCCCGGGACTCGAAGCGTCGCGACGGGGCTGGAGCGCCCCGGTGCGGTAACGACGACTTGCGCGGCAGGGGAGATGCCGCGCGCCCGGGGAGTATTGCCACCATGGATATCGCGGAACTTCTTGCATTTTCGGTCAAGAACAAGGCTTCGGACCTGCACCTGTCCGCCGGCTTGCCACCCATGATCCGCGTCGACGGCGACGTACGCCGCATCAATATCCCGGCGCTCGACCACAAGCAGGTGCATTCGCTGGTCTACGACATCATGTCGGACAAGCAGCGCCGCGATTTCGAGGAATTCCTCGAGGTCGACTTCTCGTTCGAGATCCCCGGGCTGGCTCGCTTCCGCGTCAACGCGTTCAACCAGAACCGTGGCGCCGGCGCGGTGTTCCGCACCATTCCGTCGGAAGTGCTGACCCTGGAAGACCTCGGTTGCCCGCGCATCTTCAAGGAGCTGATGGATCAGCCGCAGGGTCTGATTCTGGTCACCGGTCCCACTGGCTCCGGCAAGTCGACCACGCTCGCGGCGATGATCGACCACATCAACAAGAACGAGTACGCGCACATTCTTTCGGTCGAGGATCCGATCGAGTTCGTGCATACCTCGCAGAAGTGCCTGATCAACCAGCGTGAGGTGCATCGCGATACCCACGGATTCAACGAAGCGTTGCGTTCGGCGTTGCGCGAAGATCCCGACTACATCCTCGTCGGCGAAATGCGCGACCTCGAGACGATCCGGCTGGCGCTGACCGCAGCGGAAACCGGCCATCTGGTGTTCGGCACCCTGCACACCTCCAGTGCGGCCAAGACCATCGACCGCATCATCGACGTGTTCCCCGCCGGCGAGAAGCCGATGGTGCGCTCGATGCTGTCGGAATCGCTGCGCGCGGTGATTTCGCAGGCGCTGCTGAAGAAGACCGGCGGCGGCCGCACCGCAGCCTGGGAAATCATGGTGGGCAGCCCGGCCATCCGCAACCTGATCCGCGAGGACAAGGTGGCGCAGATGTATTCGGCGATCCAGACTGGCCAGAACCTGGGCATGATGACCCTCGACCAGCACCTTCAGGATCTGGTCAAGCGCGGCATGATCAGTCGCCAGCAGGCCAAGGAATACGCGAAGGACAAGCGCCTGTTCGAATGATCGATTTTGTTCGTCATCCCGAGCCTGGCGAGGGATCTGCTTCATCCGGGACACGAGTGACCTGCAGATTCCTCGCCAGGCTCGGAATGACATCGCGATGATTTTCGGAGTGGCCGCATGAGCAGCATCGATTTCACCTCGTTCCTCAAGCTGATGGCGCACCAGAAGGCGTCGGACCTGTTCATCACCGCCGGCATGCCGCCATCGATGAAGGTCCACGGCAAGCTCAGCCCGATCACCCAGGCGCCGCTGACCCCGCAGCAGTCGCGCGACCTGGTGCTGAACGTGATGACGCCGCAGCAGCGCGAGGAGTTCGAGAAGACGCACGAGTGCAACTTCGCGATCGGCGTGTCCGGGGTCGGCCGCTTCCGCGTCAGCTGCTTCTACCAGCGCAACCAGGTGGGCATGGTGCTGCGCCGGATCGAGACGCGCATTCCGACGGTGGAAGAACTCAACCTGCCGCCGATCATCAAGACGCTGGCGATGACCAAGCGCGGCCTGATCATCTTCGTGGGCGCCACCGGCACCGGCAAGTCGACGTCGCTGGCATCGATGATCGGCTACCGCAACCACAACTCGACCGGCCATATCATCACCATCGAGGATCCGATCGAATTCGTGCACAAGCACGACGGTTGCATCATCACCCAGCGCGAGGTCGGCATCGACACCGACAACTGGGAGAACGCACTGAAGAACACCCTGCGCCAGGCGCCGGACGTGATCATGATCGGCGAAGTGCGTACCCGCGAAGGCATGGACCACGCGATCGCTTTCGCCGAAACCGGCCACCTGGTGCTCTGCACCCTGCATGCGAACAACGCCAACCAGGCGATGGATCGCATCATCAACTTCTTCCCCGACGACCGCCGCAACCAGCTGCTGATGGATCTGTCGCTCAACCTCAAGGGCGTGGTGGCGCAGCAGCTGATCCCGACTCCTGACGGCAAGGGACGGCGGGTGGCGATGGAGATCCTGCTGGGCACGCCGCTGGTCCAGGACTACATCCGCGACGGCGAGATCCACAAGCTCAAGGACATCATGAAGGAGTCTGTCCAGCTGGGCATGAAGACCTTCGACCAGAGCCTGTTCGAGCTGTACCAGGCCGGTGAGATCAGTTACGAGGATGCGTTGCGCTTCGCCGACTCCTCCAACGAAGTGCGCCTGCGGATCAAGCTGGCGCAGGGCGGCGATGCCCGGACGCTGGCACAGGGCCTGGATGGGGTGGAGATCGCCGAACTGCGTTGATCGCAACGCCGCTGCAGTGGTGTGTCGTGGGGGTCGCCACGCTACAATGCGCGCATGCATGAACACGGTCACAGCTTCGGCAACAATTTGCTGATCGCGCTGCCGTCCCTGCAGGACTCCCAGTTCGAGCGCAGCGTGACCCTGATCTGCCAGCACGACGGCGACGGCGCGATGGGCGTGGTGGTCAACCGTCCCTCCGAGTACACCCTGGGCGACGTGCTGCAGCAGATGGGCATCAGCAGCGAGAGCGAATCGCTGCAATCGCAGATCGTCCTCGCCGGCGGGCCGGTGCATCCGGAACGCGGCTTCGTCCTGCACGATGGCGACCGCGAATGGGATTCGACCCTGGCGGTCGGAGGCGGCTTGTACCTGACCACTTCGCGAGACGTGCTCGAAGCGTTGGCGCGTGGCGAAGGCCCCGGGCAGGCGGTGGTCGCGCTGGGGTGCGCAGGCTGGGGTGCCGGGCAACTGGAACAGGAACTGGTCGACGACAGCTGGCTGATGGTGCCGAGCCGCCGCGATGTGCTGTTCTATCTGCCATTGCCGCAACGTTGGCAGGCCGCGGCCGGCAGCATCGGCGTGGACCTGGTCAACGTGGCCGGCCACAGCGGCCACGCGTGAACGCGCCCGGAGACGGCGGGCCCGCGATCCGGCCTGACGGCACGGTACTGGGCTTCGACGTGGGCGCGCGACGAATCGGCGTGGCGATCGGCAGCGCGTTCGGCAGCGGCGCGCGCGCGATCGCGGTGGTCGACGTGCGCGATGGCAACCCGGACTGGCCGCGCATCGAACGCCTGTACAAGGAGTGGCGGCCGGATGGCCTTGTCGTCGGCGACCCGATGACGCTCGATGGTGGCGACCAGCCGATCCGCAAGGCCGCACGCGCGTTCGCCCGTGAACTGCGCAGCCGCATGAAAGTGCCAGTGGTGATGATCGACGAACGCAACAGTTCGCAGGAAGCCGCGCAACGCTTCGCTGACGAACGCGCCGATGGACGCAAGCGTCGTCGCGATGCCGATGCGCTGGATGCAATGGCGGCGGCGATCATCGTCGATCGATGGCTGGCCGCGCCGCAGGATGCGGTGGTTCTGGAATGACTCGATGCACACGTCTTTGAAGAGCACGTCCTGATGAGCACGACCTCGCGAGGCGACATGGATCCGCAAACCGATGGCGACGGCCGCCTCCGCCACCTGTTGAGCCTGCAAGGCCTGTCCCGCGCACAACTGGAGACCTTGCTGCGACGTGCGCAGGGTTTGACCGCACATGCCTACGGCGGCATTGGCGCGCGCCATGCACTTGCCGGAAAGGCCGTGTGCACCCTGTTCTTCGAGCCGTCCACGCGCACGCGGTCGAGCTTTTCGCTGGCCGCGCAGCGGCTCGGCGCAGACCTGCTCAACTTCGATGCTTCCACCTCGTCCACGACCAAGGGCGAGGCCGACATCGACACACTGAAGACGCTGGAAGCGATGGGCGTGCATGCGTTCGTGGTGCGCCACAGGCAGGACGGCGCGGTCGCGATGCTGGCGCGTGCCGCAGAGCCCGGTACGGTGTTGTTGAATGCCGGCGACGGTCGCAGCAATCATCCCACCCAGGGCCTGCTCGACATGCTCACGCTGCGGCAGGCGAAGGGCGAGGATTTCTCCCGATTGAAGGTGCTGGTGGTCGGCGACGTGAAGCATTCGCGGGTGGCACGCAGCGACCTGCATGCGCTGCGCACGCTGGGCTGCGGCGAGATCCGCGTGTGCGGCCCGGCCGCATTGCTGCCGGATGACGACACCCTGCAGGGTTGCACGGTCGGCGATGACATCGACGCCATGCTCGATGGCGTCGATGCAGTGATCACCCTGCGCCTGCAGCGCGAACGCATGGTCGATGGATTGATCGCCTCGCTGGCCGGCTATCACCGCGACTTCGGTCTGACCGCCGCGCGCCTGCGCCTGGCGGCCGACGACGCCATCGTCATGCATCCGGGACCGATGAACCGCGGCGTCGAGATCAGCGACGAGGTCGCCGATGGCCTGCAGTCGCGTGTGCTGCGGCAAGTTGCCAACGGTGTGGCGGTACGGATGGCGGTGCTGGAAGCCTTGCTCGGCGACTGATCAGCCGCGTGCGTTCAGCGCTTCTGCGCGAACAGCCAGGTCCACAGTTCCGGCGTCTGCGAATACGCAGGATCCCAGCTGTTGTGGTCGGCATCGGGGAAGATGGTCAGGCGCGCATCGCGGGCGCCGGCGGTCTTCAACGCCGCATCCATCTGCCGTGAATAGTCGGGCGACACCACATCGTCCAGCGCCCCGTGGAATTGCCAGACCGGTGTGTCCTTGAGGCGCGTGGCCACGGTTGCATACGGATCGCCCACGCCATCAAGCCCGCTCACGCCCATCGACGGTCGACGCGGGTGCACCACGCCGCCGCAGACCGGCACGAGCGCGGCAAAGCGGCCCGGCGCGCGCAGCGCCATGTCCCACGTGCCGTAGCCGCCCATCGACAGGCCGGTGAGCGTCGTGCGATCCGGGTCGCCGTGGAACTCGCGGGTGGCGGCATCGAGGGTGGCGAACACCATCTCCGCATTGCCTGCCCACTCGCTCTCGTCGGGTGCCTGCGGAAACACCACGATCGCCGGGAAGCTGTCCTGGTGCGCGCGGATATAGCGACCGATGCCGACCTGCGTCTGCTTGATGCCATCGCTGCCGCGCTCACCGGATCCGTGCAGGAAGACGATCACTGGCGGCCTGTGCCCGCCGGCAGCAGACGCGGGCACGAACACCTGGTAGCGATGGGTATTGCCGGCGATGTCGATGCTGCGTTCGACGAAGCTGCCGTTGGCACGTGGGGGCGTGCTCACGCATCCGCCCAGCAGCAGGACGACGATGGCGAGCAGCATGGTCGCGTACGGGAACGGTGGCAGGCGCATCGCGTGACTCCGGGCCGGGTGGCGGTCATTAGCGCACTGGTGCCAAGTCAGCGCAACAGCACCAGCGTGGCCAAGCCGAGGAAGGTAAAGAAGCCCATCACGTCGGTCACGGTGGTGAGGAAAATCCCGCTGGCCAGTGCCGGGTCATAGCCCGCACGTTTCAATGTCACGGGCACCAGCACGCCTGCAATCGCGGCCAGCACCAGGTTGCAGGTAAGCGCAATGAAGATCACCACCGACAGGCCGATGCTGTGGAACCAGAGCAGCACGATCAGCGCGAGGATCGTGCCCAGCACGATGCCGTTGAGCAGTGCGACCCGTGCTTCCTTCCACAGCAGCGGCTTGATGTTGGAGGCACCGACCTGGCCCAGCGCGATGCCGCGCACCATCAGCGCCAGCACCTGGGTGCCGGCGTTGCCGCCCATGCCGGCGACGATCGGCATCAGCACCGCCAGCGCGACCAGTTCGGTGATGGTGGCTTCGAATTGGCCGACCACGCTTGCAGCCAGGAACGCCGTGCCCAAGTTGATCGACAGCCAGATCAGGCGTCGTCGTGTCGCGCGCCAGACCGGGCTGAACAAGTCCTCATCCTCGTCCAGACCGGCCGCGCCCAAGGCCTGGTGCTCGGCCTGCTCGCGGATGATGTCGACCACGTCATCGATGGTGATGCGGCCAAGCAGGATGTTGTTGTCGTCGACCACCGGCGCGGAAATCCAGTCGTGGTCGGAGAACTGACGGGCGACTTCGTCGGAGATCTCATCCACGCCGATCGCCGGCTGTTCGTCGTCCAGCAACTGGTTGATCGGCGTGGACGGCTCGTGGGTGAGCAAGGCCTGCAGGGCGATCCGGCCGAGGTACTGGTGGCGCTTGCTGACCACGTAGATATGGTCGGTGTGCTCGGGCAGTTCACCGCGCAGGCGCAGATAGCGCAGCACCACGTCGATGGTGGTGTCGGCGCGCACCGTCACCACGTCCGGGTTCATCAGGCGGCCGGCGCTGTCCTCGTCGTAGGACAGCACCTGTTCCAGGCGCTCGCGATTCTCGCGGTCCATCGCCTTCAGGACTTCGTCGATCACCGTGTCCGGGAGATCCTCGACCAGGTCCGCGAGGTCGTCGATGTCGAGGTCCTCGACCGCGGCGACCAGTTCATCGGCATCCATGTCCGCGATCAGGCTTTCGCGCACCTCGTCGCCGACGTGCACCAGCACCTCGCCATCGTCTTCCGGATCGACCAGGCCCCAGACCACCGTGCGCTTGCCTGGCGGCAGCGATTCCAGCAGGTTGCCGATCTCCGCCGGCGACAGCGTGTTGACCAGCCGACGCACCGGGCCGAGGCGGCCACTGTCCAGCGCGTCCGAAAGCAGACGCAGCTGGCGCGCGGTCTTGTCGTGGCGAACGGCTTCGGCCATTGAGGCTTCCGGTGGCGAGGTCGCGGCACCAGGTGCGCGACGGGGTCAGATGTTCATGGTCCGCACATTATCGCCCGCATGGATGACAGCCGGCCAGCGATCAGTGCGCGCTGTGCGCCTTCAGCCAAGCCTCGATGCCGGCGCGCTCGCGTGCGCGGAACAGGGCCGGTGCGGCCGCGCGCAGGGCGGACAGATCGCATGCGCGAACCGCGCGACGTACTTCCAGCATCGTCGCCGGATGCAGGCTGAGTTCGCCGATGCCCAGCGCGAGCAGCAACGGGGTGAACATCGGGTCGCCGGCGATCTCGCCGCAGACCGCCACCGGCTTGCCGCGCCGGTTGGCGACGCGGACCACGTCGCGCAGCACCCGCAGCACCGCCGGATGCAGCGGCGAATACAGTTCGCCCAGTGCTTCGTTGGTGCGGTCGGCGGCCAGCAGGTATTGCACAAGGTCATTGGTGCCGATCGACAGGAAATCGCACAGGCCGATGAAATCCGGCAGCGCGATCGCCGCCGACGGCACTTCGATCATCGCGCCCAGTGGCACGTGGTCGGCGACCTCGAAGCCTTCGCTGCGCAGTTCGAACAACACCGCATCCAGCGCGCTGCGCACCGTGCGCATTTCCTCAAAGCCGCTGACCATCGGCACCAGCGCACGCAGCGGGCCATAACCGGAGGCGCGCGCCATCGCCCGCAACTGGGTGTGCAGCAGGCCCTCGCGGGCCAGCGACAGGCGCACGCCGCGCAGGCCGAGCGCCGGGTTGGGTTCGTCGCGCAACGCCAGCCCGGTCTTGTCGGCCTTGTCCGCGCCCAGGTCGAGCGTGCGGATGGTGACAGTGCGTCCGGTCATGCCGATGACGGCGTCGCGGTAGGCGCGGAACTGGGTGTCCTCGTCCGGCAGTTCGCTGCTGCCCATGAACAGGAATTCGGTGCGGTACAGGCCCACGCCAGCGGCGCCGAGCGCATGCGCTTCGGTCACGTCGTCGCGCGATTCCGCGTTCGCCCACAGCTTGATGTCGACGCCGTCGAGGGTGCGGCTGGGTTCGCGGCGCAGGCGGTTGAGTTCGCGACGCTCCCGCTTGGATTCGGTCACGCGCTTGTGGTGCGCGCGCAGGTCGGCGGCATTCGGTTCCAGCACCACCAGTCCGCTGGCGCCGTCGATCGCGAGCACGTCGCCGTCATTGACCTTGAGCAGTGCCTGCGCGGCACCGACCACCAGCGGCAGGTGCAGGCTGCGCGCCAGGATCGCGCTGTGCGAGAGCGGGCTGCCGCCGGCGGTCACCACGCCGACCACGCCCTGCGACTGCAACTGCGCGAGCTCCGCGGGCGCGATGCTGTCGGTGACCAGGATCTCGCCGGCCACGCCCTGCAGGTCGGCCTCGCGGCGATGCAGCGCGGCATGCAGGCGACCGATGACCTGGTCGATGTCGTCGATGCGGCTGCGCAGGTAGGCATCGTCCATGCCTTCGAACACGGCGGCGATGCGGTCGCGCTGCAGGCGCAAAGCATAGTCGGCCGAATACAGGCCGGTGCTGATCAGTTCATCGATGCCCTGCAGCAGTTCCGGGTCGTCGAGCAGCAATGCGTGCAGGTCGACGAACTCGCCGACTTCATGCGCGAGCGCGCCATGCAGCCGCTGGCGCAGGGCGTGCATCTCGGCGCGGACGATGTCGACCGCTTCGTGGATGCGCGCAAGTTCGGCCTCGACTTCGCCGGGCGCGATCCTGGTTTCTTCGACATCCAGCGCATGCGGCAGGCGCACGCGGGCCCGTCCGAGTGCGCTGCCGCGTGCCGCGGCATTGCCGGACAGGAGGTGTCGCATCAGCTGTCCTCGTCGAACCGGCGCTCGAACAGCGCGGCGGCGGCATCGGCGGCGGCCTGTTCGTCTTCGCCATCGACGCGCAGCACCACGGTGCTGCCGGGGCCGGCGGCGAGCAGCATCACGCCCATGATGCTCTTGGCATTGACCTCGCGGCCGCGCGCTTCCAGGGTGGCCTGCGCGCGGAAGGTGGACAGCAGTTGCACCAGCTTGGCGGTGGCGCGCGCATGCAGGCCCAGCCGATTGCTGATGACGAGTTCGCGGCGGATCATCGCGCGCCTCCTTGGCGTGGCTCAGGCGTCGTCATGGATCACTCCGTTGCGGGAACCGGCGGCGGCGACGGCCGGCAGTGCCTCGAGTTCGAGATCGGCATAGTTCATCACCCGCAACAACATCGGCAGGCTCAACGCGGAGACGCGGCGCACCGGCGTGCCCAAACGCGACAGCCGCGCGGCGAGGTTACTGGGCGTGGCGCCGTAGAGATCGGTCAGTACCAGCACGCCATGCCCGCCATCGACCCGTCGCAGCGCGGCGCTGGCTTGCGGCAGCAATGTGTCCGGATCGCCATCGAACGGCACCTCGAAGGCTTCGCAGGCCAGCGGCAGGTTGCGCAACAGGCGCGTGGTCACCGACAACAAGGCGTTGCCGATGCCTTCGTGGGTGATGAGGAGGATGCCGACGGACATGACGGC